>JANNAF010000375.1:0-7214 GCA_031384005.1 Rhodobacterales bacterium
GGATGCAACGGCTGCGACGGTTCTGGCCACTGTGAACGATGTCGAAATCACGCTGGGTGATCTGATCGTGGCGCGCGACGGCCTGCCTGATCAGTATAAAACCCTGCCCGATGATGTGCTGTTCACCGGCCTTTTGGACCAGTTGGTCCAACAAGAGGCGCTGATGCAGTCGTTGGGTGATACGCTGACCAAACGCGACCTGCTTGCCCTTGCAGACCAACGCCGCAACTACCTGTCCAACGTGGCCGTCAGCGCAGGCATCGCCAATGCCGTGACCGAAGAGACGATCAAGACCGCCTATGACGCCAAATACAAGGATGCCGCCCCAACACTGGAATACCACGCCGCCCATATTCTGGTGGACAGCGAAGAAAAGGCCACCGACATCCTGCGCCAGTTGAAAGAGGGTCTGCCGTTTGCAGAACTTGCTCAGGCAAACTCGACCGATGGGTCGGCGGCATCGGGTGGCGATCTGGGCTGGTTCGGCCTTGGCGCAATGGTCAAACCATTCGAAGAGGCCGTGATCGCCGCCAAGATTGGTGACGTGGCGGGCCCCGTGAAAACCGACTTTGGCTGGCACCTGATCCTCGTGTCGGAAACCCGCAATACGGCGGCACCCACTTTGGACCAGGTGCATGACGAAATCGGCGCCGAATTGCAAAAGACAGCAATTGGCGAATTCATCAAATCCGTCACAGACCAAACCAAAATCACCCGGCCCGAGGTCACGCTTGACCCCGCCCTGATCCAAGACCTAACTCTACTCGACAAGTGACCGAACAAGGGAGACCGGCCATGGCCAAAACCGATTGGAAAGCCGAAGCTAAGTCGATGAAAAAGCAGTTGAAACTGCTTCGCGAATCGGCAGCCCCGGCCAAGTCGCCCGCGCCGAAAAAGGCCAAACCGGTCTCTCCCCTCGCGCCTGCCGCTTTCCCCAACATGCCACAGATCGCAGGCGTTGAATTCGCCGCCTGCGAGGCCGGGGTACGGTACCAGAACCGCAAAGATGTCATGCTGATCCGCCTTGCCCCCGGTACGGCCATGGCAGGGGTATTCACCCGCTCGACAACCCGCTCTGCCTGCGTCCGCGATTGTCAAGACAAACTGACGGTCAAAGTGCCGGACGGCGCCGGTGCCGCCATCATCGTAAACTCGGGTAATTCGAACGCGTTCACCGGTAAAATCGGCGAAGAGGCGGTGGCCGCTGTCACCACGGGCACCGCAGCCGCCCTGGGCCTGCCCGCCTCACGCGTGTTCTCGTCGTCAACTGGCGTGATCGGCGAACCGTTGCCGCATGAACGCATCACCGCCGTGATCCCGAAACTGGCAGCCGACCTCAGCGCCGATGCGATCGCCATGGCGGCACAGGCCATGATGACGACCGACACCTTCCCCAAGGGTGCCTCCGCCACCATCGCAGGCGACGGCGGCCCGATCCACATTGCCGGCATCGCCAAAGGCTCGGGCATGATTGCCCCCGACATGGCCACGATGCTGGTCTACATCTTCACCGACGCCAAAATTCCCGCCGCAACGCTGCAGCGCATCCTGTCGCGCAATGTCGGCGCAACCTTCAACTCAATCACCGTCGACAGCGACACCTCAACCTCTGACACGCTGCTCCTTGCCGCGACAGGCCAATCACCGGCCGCCCAACCCAAGGGTCCCATTCTGAAGGCGTTCGAGGCGGCCCTCCACGACGTCATGCGAAACCTCGCCCATCAGGTCATCCGCGACGGCGAAGGTGCGACCAAATTCGTCGAAATCCGCGTCAGCGGTGCCGCAACGGATGAGGACGCCCAGCGCGTCGCCTTCGCCATCGCCAACTCCCCCCTCGTGAAAACTGCCGTCGCAGGTCAGGATCCGAACTGGGGCCGCATCGTCGCCGCCATCGGCAAATCCGGCGCTCAGGCCGAACGTGACCGCCTGACCATCCGCTTTGGCGACATCGTGGTGGCCCGCAATGGCTGGCGTGACCCCGACTACCGCGAGGCGGACGGTGCCACCTATATGCTGCAACCCGAACTGGTGATTGGCGTCGATATGGGACTTGGCAAATCCAAACGCTCGGTCTGGACCTGTGATCTGACCTCCCGCTACATCGAAATCAACGCGGACTACCGCTCCTGATTATCCTCGCTGTCTAAATATCCAACTTCGCCTCAAATCCAATTGGATTTGAGGGTCTGTCCGGGCGTGCGAAATCACCCAATCCCATCAAAGGCGCTCTGCATGAAAACCCTGCTTGTCTCTGCCGCAGCCCTGATCGACCCCGAGGGCCGCGTCCTCCTCGCGCAACGCCCGCCCGGCAAATCCCTCGCCGGTCTGTGGGAGTTTCCAGGCGGCAAGGTCGAACCCGGCGAAACCCCCGAAGCCGCCCTGATCCGCGAACTGCAAGAAGAGTTGGGCATCGATACCTGGACCTCCTGCCTCGCCCCCCTGACCTTCGCCAGCCACACCTATGAGACCTTCCACCTCCTCATGCCGCTTTTCGCCTGCCGCCGCTGGAACGGTATCGCCACCCCGCGTGAAGGCCAAACCCTTGCCTGGGTCCGCCCCGCAGCCCTGCGCGACTACCCCATGCCACCAGCCGACCTGCCCTTGATCCCGATCCTGCGCGACTGGCTCTAACACCCGATTTTTCGCAGAAAAATCAAGACGCCAACGCAAAAGGCCCGGGGCTTCCCCCGGGCCTTTTGGCAAATCCGATCCCGTCACGCCAAGCGGCGCTGGATCTCTTCCCGCTCGAAAATCTCGATCACGTCGTCCTTGCGGATATCTTCATACCGCTCGAATGCCATGCCACATTCCTGACCCGAGATCACATCCTTGACCTCGTCCTTGAACCGTTTCAGCGTTTTCAGCGTGCCTTCATGGATCACCACGTTATCCCGCAGCAAACGCACCCCTGCCGACCGACGCGCGACGCCCTCGGTCACCAGACAGCCCGCAACCTGACCCACACCCGACACCTTGAACACCTCAAGGATCTTGGCATAGCCAATGAACGTCTCGCGGATTTCCGCCTTCAACAGACCCGACGCCGCCGCCTTGATATCATCCACCAAGTCATAAATGACCGAGTAATAGCGGATCTCGACACCCTTTTGGGTGGCAGACGCCCGCGCCGTCGCATTGGCGCGCACGTTGAACCCGATGATCGGCGCGCCCGAGGCTTCGGCCAGACCGACATCCGTATCGGTGATGGCACCGACGCCCGAATGCAGAACCCGAACCCGGACCTCTTCGTTGCCCACCTTTTCCAACGCCTGCACGATGGCCTCAGCAGAACCCTGCACGTCGGCCTTGATCAGCACAGGCAGCTCGGCAACCGACTGGTCTGCCTTGGCCTTGGCCATCAGCTGCTCCAGCGTCGTCGCGGCGCCCACGGCAGCGCGCTTGTCCTTGGTGGTCTTCGAACGATAGTCCGCAATCTCGCGGGCCTGCGCCTCGGTTTCCACCACGTTCAGCGTGTCACCAGCCTGCGGTGTGCCCGACAGACCCAACACTTCGACCGGAACCGACGGCCCCGCCTCGGTGATCGTCTCGCCTTTGTCGTTGACCAGTGCACGAACCTTGCCCCACTGCTCGCCGACGACAAAGATGTCGCCCTTGCGCAGGGTGCCGTTGCTGACCAGAACGGTCGCAACCGGACCGCGGCCCACGTCCAGCTTGGCCTCGATCACCGCTCCCTGCGCCGCCCGGTTCGGGTTGGCGCGCAGTTCCAGAATCTCGGCCTGCAGCGCGATGGCCTCCAGCAGCTTGTCCAGACCCTTGCCGGTCTTGGCCGAAACCTCGACATCCTGCACGTCGCCGGACATTTCCTCGACGACCACGTCGTATTGCAGCAGATCAGTCCGCACTTTTTGCGGATTGGCCTCGTATTTGTCGATCTTGTTGATCGCCACGATCATCGGCACCTTGGCGGCCTTGGCATGGGCAATCGCCTCGATGGTCTGGGGCATCACGGCATCATCTGCCGCAACGACCAGCACGACTATGTCCGTAACTTGCGCCCCGCGTGACCGCATCGAGGTAAAGGCGGCGTGGCCCGGCGTATCAAGGAAAGTCAGAACCGACCCGGTATCCGTCGTCACCTGATAGGCGCCGATGTGCTGGGTGATGCCGCCCGCCTCGCCCGAAACGGTATTCGCATGGCGAATAGCGTCCAGCAGGCTGGTCTTGCCGTGGTCAACGTGCCCCATGATCGTCACGATCGGGGGACGCGTGATCAGGTTGGCATCGCTGTCAACAACCGTATCGATGACCTGCTCGACGTCCGAATCCGACACGCGCACGGCACGGTGGCCGAATTCTTCGATCACCAGTTCTGCGGTGTCGGCGTCGATGGCCTGATTCATCGTGACCATCATGCCCATTTTCATCAGGCTTTTGACCACATCACCGCCACGCTCGGCCATACGGTTGGCCAGTTCGCTGACCACAATGGTTTCCGGCAACTGCACATCGCGCACTTGCTTTTCGGGCTTGATGCCCAGACCCATCGCCTTGGCGCGGGCCTTTTCCTGCTTGCGCTTCATCGCGGCAAGGCTGCGTGTCCGCCCGCCTTCACCCGCCAGCGCCTCGTTCAGGGTCAGCTTGCCAGCGCGGCGTTGGTCGTCAGGCTTGGCCTTGGCAGCGGCGCGTTCGCGGTCTTCGCGCTCGCGGTCGGTCTTGCGCGGGCTGAGGCCCGGCTTGGCGCTGGCCGGGCCACGTGTGTCGGCCTCGGGTGTGTTGGCCGGCTTGGCGGCGGCGCTACGGTTCGTGGTGGCAGGACCGGCAGCCGCCTTTTTGGCGTCATCTTCGCGCTGCTGCTTGATCTCGGCTTCCTTGCGGGCGCGTTCGGCTTCGTCTGCCTTGGCCTTTGCCGCAGCGGCAGCCTCTTTTTCTTCACGCTCTTTGGCGTCAATTTCTTCGCGCTTGCGGGCACGCTCTTCTTCGCGGGCCTTGTCCTCTTCGGCGCGGCGGGCATTGTCCACCACTTCGGCGATCTTGGCCGCACGCAACGCCGCCAGACGGCGCTCCATCTCGGCATCGGAAATGCCGGCCGGGCGCTTGGACGGATCGCCCAGACGCTGCGGTGTCGCGCCAGCCGCTGCCGCGCCGCCCGCAGGCGCACCCGGTTTGGTGTGCACGACGTTCAGCTTGCGCTTGACTTCGACGACAACGCTTTTGGTCCGGCCGTGGCTGAAGCTTTGCTTCACCTGACCAGAACGGGGTGCGTTGCCACCCAAGCCGAGGGGTTTCTTGCCGTCAGTATCGTTCATGCGTCCTACGTATCCTTCAAGGCGGTCTTGCCGCCATCCTGCTGGCCGGTTTGCGCGCGCAATCCAGTCAACCTTGCCGCTTCCTCTACAACACGCGTCGTGAGTCCACCAGCCGCAAGCGCGGCGTGTATCGCACGTTCACGCCCGAATGCCAAACCCAATTCCGCAGCCGTCAAACAACCAATATATCGGCCGTTTTCCGATGGCATCCGCAGCTTTGTCTTACCACGTTCCGATCCGTCAGACGACTGCAACAACACCACGGCCTTGCCGCTCTGCAACCAGTCCTTGACCTTTTCATAGCCCATCACCGCCGAGTTCGCCTTGCGCGTCAGCGAGATCATTTCGATCACCCGCCGCAACACAAATGCCTCGACCAGATCGGGCAGATCGGCGGGCACGGTGACCGCCTGCTTGGCCGCACGGGCAAACAAACCCTTTTTGGCGGCCTTTTCAATCATTGCCCGGTCGGCAGTCACATAAAACCCCCGACCCGGCAGCTTGTTCATCACGTCGGCCACAACCTGACCGTACGGCCCCACGCAAAAGCGGATCAGCCCCGCCTTGGGGCTGACCTCTGCTGACACAATGCACTTGCGTTCAGGGTCGTCTGTTTCGTTGATACGGCCGCCGCGTGTCACGCGCTGAACCCGAGGTCTGAGATCAGACCTCGGCCTCCTGTTCTGCTTTGCTGGCTGCCATCTCGGTCGGATCGACCCAGCCCAGCATCACCCGCGCCGTCATGACCAGCGTCTGCGCCTCCTCAAGGCTTACGTCGAACTTCTCCAGCACGCCTTCGTCCTTGTGCCGCGCCCCATTCACCGTGGTCCAGCCACCGGCCAGTTCCCAATCGGCACAGGTCGCGAAATCTTCCAACGTCTTGATGCCGTCATTTGCCAGCGCCTCAATCATCTGCGGGGTCAGCCCCTCGAACTCGACCAAGCTGTCCTCGACCCCCAAGGCACGGGCGTTTTCCAACGCCTTGGTATTGGCTGCCTCCAGGTAATCCCTTGCACGGGCTTGCAATTCCCCTGCAGTTGCCTCGTCGAACCCGTCAATCGACAGCAGTTCCTCGGCATCGACATAGGCGACTTCTTCCAGATTGGTAAAGCCTTCGGATACCAGCAACTGGGCCATCATCTCGTCGATATCCAGCGTGTCGATGAACAACTTGGTCCGCTCGGCAAACTCGGCCTGACGGCGGGCGCTTTCGTCCGACTCGGTCATGATGTCGATGTCCAGCGCCGTCAGCTGGCTCGCCAACCGCACGTTCTGGCCGCGACGACCAATCGCCAGCGACAACTGCTCGTCCGGGACCACCACGATGATCTTGCCGTTCTCCTCGTCGATCACGACCTTGGACACTTCGGCAGGCTGCAACGCGTTCACCAGGAACGTCGCCTGATCCTGATTCCACGGAATGATGTCGATCTTTTCGCCCTGCAATTCGTTCACCACGGCCTGCACACGGCTGCCGCGCATACCGACGCAGGCACCGACCGGATCGATCGAGTTGTCATAGCTGATCACGGCAATCTTGGCCCGCGAACCGGGGTCACGCGCCACGGCCTTGATCTCGATGATGCCGTCATAGATCTCGGGCACTTCCATCTTGAACAGTTCGGCCATGAACTGCGGGTCGGTCCGCGACAGGAAAACCTGCGGGCCACGCGCCTCGCGCCGCACGTCCTTGATATAGGCGCGGATACGGTCGTTCGGGCGATACGATTCGCGGCCGATCTTTTCGTTGCGGCGCAGGATGGCCTCACCGCGACCGATGTCGACGATGATGTTGCCGTATTCCTCGCGCTTGACCTGACCATTGATGATCGTGCCCTTGCGGTCCTTGAACTCTTCGAACTGACGGTCACGCTCGGCTTCACGGACCTTTTGCAGAATCACCTGCTTGGCCGATTGCGCAGCGATTCGCCCCAGCTCGACCGGCGG
>JANNAF010000443.1:0-5029 GCA_031384005.1 Rhodobacterales bacterium
GGTTCAACGCCGCAGCCACCGCGATGTAGAACGGCCCCCCGATGCTGGTCCACCCCAAAGCCATTGCAAATGGCACCAGCAGAACGGTGTAGATCAACACATGGGCCCGCGTAACGCGGCGGCCATGCGTCACGGTCAACATTGGCACGCCAGCGTTGGAATAGTCTTCCTTCATGAACAGCGCCAAGGCCCAGAAATGCGGCGGCGTCCACATGAAGATCAGCGCGAACATCAGGCAGGCCTCCAACGAAACCGACCCGGTCGCTGCGGCCCAACCGATCATGGGCGGAAAGGCACCGGCCGCGCCACCAATAACGATGTTTTGCGGTGTCAACCGTTTCAACCACATTGAATAGACAACCACGTAAAAGAAGATGGTAAAGGCCAGCAGCCCTGCCGCCAGCAAGTTCGTGGCCAGCCACAGCATGACGATGGAAATGCCCGACAGCGCCATGCCCAGACCCAAGGCCTCACCGGGCTGGATCAGCCCAGCCGGGATTGGGCGACGCATTGTGCGGCGCATGACAGCGTCAATATCGGCGTCCCACCACATGTTCAGCGCCCCCGAAGCCCCTGCCCCAAGTGCAATGAACAAAACTGCTGTGAATCCGGCCACCGGATACAACTGCACCGGCGCCACGATCAAACCAACCAGCGCCGTAAAGACCACCAGCGACATGACCCGCGGTTTCAGCAATTGGACGAAATCGCCAAAACCGGGCTCGGCCGCTGCGTCGTTAAATGAGGGTGTATCGGCCATGGTGTCCATTTCCCGTAAGACAAAGGCCCCCGACCGGGGGCCCCGAAATTTTTTGGGCGGGGCGCACGCGGATGCTCACCCCTGCGCCAACCTCAGTTCTGCGCAAGCACCACGTTACCGCCCTTGGCCTGCGTCATCCAAGCGTCATAGGCTTGCTGGCTGACCACTTTCACCACGATTGGCATATAAGCGTGGCCCTGACCGCACAGCGCCGTGCACTGACCGAAATAGACGCCTTCACGCTCTGCCTTGAACCACAACTGGCCCAACCGTCCCGGCACAGCCGAGTGCATGACCGCAAAGGCAGGCATGGCCCAGGCATGGATCACGTCGGAACCGGTCAACTGCACAACGACGGTCTTGTTGACCGGAACAACCATGGCCGTGTCCGTCGCCAACAGGTAATCGGACGGCTGATAACCCGCGGCCTCAAGTTGGTCTTTTTCCAGCAGAACCGAGTCAAAGTTCAGCGAATTCGCCGGATCGGTCGCGTCGGGATACTCATAGTTCCAGTACCACTGGTGACCAGTGACCTTGATCGTCACGTCGGCGGCCGGGATCTCTTCCTGAAAGAACAATGCCGGCAACGAGAAGGAACCGATGAACACAAGGATCACGATCGGAACCAGCGTCCACGCCACTTCCAGCGGCGAATTATGGGTGAACTTGGCCGGCACCGGGTTCCGCTTGGCGCTGAAACGCCACATGACGAACAACAAAAGCAGCGTGACAAACACCGTGATCCCGGAAATGATGATCAACAGCATGTGATCCAGCCATTGCGCCTGCACTGCCGTCGGCGTTGCCGCGGGCTGAAATCCGGTTCCAGCCGGTTGCGGCACGCCAACCCGCTCCAACGCCTGTCCGAAGGCGCCGGTTGCACCCAGTGCTGCGACCGATGCCGTCAGACCAAAGGTTGCCAAACCATGAAAAACTGTCGATGGACGCATGTTCAATTCCCGCTCCGATGGCAGCTTGACGCTGCCTTGCAGATCCTGCGTGATGTATCCGCAGAATCCCGTTGTTTCTGGATGCCGTGAAACCATATTAGGGACGTAACGACAAGAGAAACTGTTGCGGCAAATTGGTGCAACATCGCCGGATCTGTGCCGGACAAAGGAATAAACCATGACCGATGCGCCCTTTCGCCCGTTTGAAACCTACCTCGACGAACAGACCGCCCTGCAAACCCTGCGCGATGCGACCGCTGGCGCCGATGATGGCGAGTTGTTTTTAGAGCGTCGCAGAAGTGAATCCATCGTTCTGGACGATGGCCGGATCAAGAACGCCAGCTACGACGCGTCCGAGGGCTTTGGCCTGCGGGCGATCCGGGACGAGGTGGCAGGCTATGCCCATTCCACCGAAATCTCGGAGAGCGCCCTGCGCCGGGCCGCGCAGACCGCCCGCATCGCCGTGGGGGCCGGGGGCGGCACGATGTCAGGCAGCCCCAAACGCACCAATATCAAACTGTATTCCGACACCGACCCGATGGCAGACGCCAGCTTTGCCGCCAAGATCGACATCCTGAAAGACCTGGACGCTTACGCCCGCGCTCTGGATCCGCGGGTTATTCAGGTTTCGGCGTCACTGGCGGCGGGGCTGCAAGAGGTGGAAATCCTGCGCCCCGAGGGTCTGCGTCTGACCGATATCCGCCCGATGGCCCGGCTGAATGTCTCGGTCATCGTTGAACAGAACGGCCGCCGCGAACAGGGCAGCCACGGTGGCGGCGGACGGCATGGTTTGACCCGCTTGCTGGAACCTGCGTTCTGGCAAGCCCAGATCCGCGAGGCGCTGCGGATCGCGCTTGTCAATCTGGACGCAGTGGCAGCCCCGGCAGGCATGATGGATGTCGTCCTTGGGCCGGGCTGGCCCGGTATCTTGCTGCATGAGGCTATCGGACACGGGCTTGAAGGCGACTTCAACCGCAAGAAAACCTCGGCCTTTGCCGGGTTGATGGGCCAGCAGATCGCGGCACGTGGCGTGACGGTGCTGGACGATGGCACGATGCCGGACCGCCGCGGATCGATCAGCATCGACGACGAGGGCACACCTTCGGCCAAAAACGTGCTGATCGACGACGGCGTTCTGGTCGGTTTCATGCAGGACCGTCAAAACGCCCGCCTGATGGGCGTGGCCCCCACCGGAAATGGCCGCCGCGAAAGCTATGCCCATATTCCGATGCCGCGCATGACCAACACCTACATGCTGGCAGGTCAGGACAACCCCGCCGACATTCTGGCCAGCCTGAAGGACGGCATTTATGCGGTCGGGTTCGGCGGCGGACAGGTGGACATCACGAATGGCAAATTCGTGTTTTCCTGCACCGAAGCCTACCGTGTGCGCAATGGCGTGGTCGGGGAGGCGGTCAAAGGCGCCACACTGATCGGTGACGGGGCAACCTCGCTCAAGCATATCCGCGCCATTGGCAACGATCTGGCGCTTGACCCCGGCATTGGCAATTGCGGCAAGAACGGCCAATGGGTTCCGGTCGGTGTGGGACAACCCACATTGCTGATCGGCGGGCTGACCGTGGGCGGCAGCCAGACCTGATCCCGGCGCGGGGAAGATGGGCAAACCGTCGCATCGCCAGGGCGATGCGACGAACTGCCCATCCTACAAGCGTGCCCATCCCACAAGCGCACCTGCCCTTTGGCGCCCCCCGATTTCGCGATTCCCTTTGAACCCTGCCTGCGCTAGAAGCTGCCCAGCGGTTGTTGGGAGAGCGTTATGTTGAAGGCCAAACTGGGGATTTCCCCGATCTGCTGGTGGAATGACGACCTTGTCGAATTGTCCGACGATGTCAGCCTTGACGAATGTCTGCGCCAGGCCGCACAGGCCGGCTATACCGGGATGGAGACCGGCCGCCGTTTCCCGATGACCATGGCCGAACTTGGGCCGGTGCTGGACAAACACGGCATGTCGGTCTGTGGTGGCTGGTTTTCCGGCACGATCCTTGACGGCGATATCGCGGCCAACAAAGACCGCATCCGCGCCCAGATCGACCTGTTCATCGCCGCCCGCGCCCCCTGCATCGTTTATGGCGAGGTGGCCCGTTCAATTCAGGGCGACCGCTCCAAACCACTGTCGACCAAGCCGAAACTGGACGAAGACCAGATCAGGACCTATGCCCGCAACATGACCGCCTTTGGCGAATGGTGCGCCGAACAAGGCATGCCGCTGTCCTATCACCACCACATGGCTGCCGCGATCGAAACCGAGGTGGAACTGGACCTGTTCATGAAACATTCAGGCGCCGGCATCCCCTTGCTGTTTGACGCAGGCCACATGGCCTTTGCCGGCGGTGATGTTTTGCGCGTCATCGACAATCACCACGCCCGCATCACGCATGTCCACACCAAGGACGTGCGGATGGAGGTTATCAACGCATTGGACCGCACCAAGGCAAGCTTTCTTGACGCCGTGATGAAGGGTGCCTTTACCGTGCCCGGCGACGGCAGCCTTGATTTCGAGGCGATTGTGAAACGCTGCGCCCAGTACGGCTATGAAGGCTGGTTCGTGGTCGAGGCCGAACAGGACCCCAAGAAAGCCCCGCCGCTGGAATGGTCGACCAAGGGCAATGCCGAACTGCACCGCGTCATGAAACTGGCCGGTTATCAGGTGGTTGCATGAACCGCATGGATGGCAAGGTCTGCGTCGTCACCGGGGCCACTCAGGGCCTTGGCGCGGCGATTGCCCGCAGACTTGCCGTCGCAGGGGCGGCCGCTATTGTGGTGACCGGCCGCAATATGAAGCGCGGCGATACCGTCGCCCGCTCGATCCAGGACACCTACGGCATTCCCGCCCTGTTTTTGCGCGCCGATTTTTCGCGGGTCGAGGATTGCCGCCACGCCATTTCCGAAACTGACCGCAAGTTTGGCCGCATCGATGTTTTGGTCAATGCCGGGGCAATGACCGACCGCGGCACGATCCTTGACACCTCGCCCGAGCTGTTTGACCGGATGTTTTCCACCAATGTCCGCGGCCCCTTTTTCCTGATGCAAGAGACGATCAAACTGATGATCCGCGACGGCACCCAAGGCGCCATCTGCAACATCGGGTCGATTTCGGGGCTGTCGGGGCAACCCTTCATCTCGGCTTATTGCGCCTCCAAGGGGGCGCTTTCGACCCTGACCGCCAACACGGCCTTTGCCGTCATGGCCAACCGGATCAGGGTCAATCAGCTGAACATCGGCTGGATGGCGACCGATCATGAGCGTGACCTGCAAGCCCGCGAAACCGGGGATCGCGATTGGGAGGCCAAGGCGGCGG
>JANNAF010000456.1:0-3160 GCA_031384005.1 Rhodobacterales bacterium
CATGCGACCCCAGGGCGAGTTCAGCGCCCGCTCCAACAGCCAGACAAAGACCATCAGCACAATCAGGAACATCGCCGCATAGGTCAGCTTGACCCCAATGGTCGATGCCGTAACCGGGTCCAGCCCCCAGCGTTCGCAAAACGCCAAAAAGCCCGTGCTGACCTGCAAATCCACCTCATAGGGCACCGGCCATGGCCGTTCGAGGTCAATGAAGTTCTTGACGCCGCGCGCCATCCAATCCTCGGATTTCATTGCCGTTATGACAATCTCGGCAATCCCCAGCGTCGCAATCGCCAGATAATCCGACCGCAGCCCCAACGCCGTCTTGCCAATTGCCCAAGCCGCAATCGCGGCAAACAACCCGCCCACCGGCCAGGCCCAGATCGAATTCCAGCCAAACCCGCCGATATTGCCAAAGGTGGCGGCGTTAAACCCCTCGATCGCCTCGACCGCCGGGTCAAAGATGCCGCGAAACAGGAAAAACCCGCCAATCAGTATCACCGCCACGGTCAGGTTGCGCGTCCGGCCTTGCAGCCTTTTGTAGGCCAGAACCGCCGCCGCAATGACCGCAACCGCCACGACCAACCCGGCAATCAACCGCCAGCCGCCCAAGGCAAAGGCATCTGGCACCGGATCGCCATTGATGATCACAACTGCCAGACCACCCAGCGCCACCGACCCGACGACCCCGGTTGAAAACAACCCGGCATAGCCCCATTGCATGTTCACCCCCAACGCCATGATGGCCGACAGCAGCCCCATGTTCAGGATGTTCAAACTGACGTTCCACGACAGCATTTGTCCGGTCAGGATGAACAGGATCGCCACGCCACCAAACAGAAACATTGGTCGGGTCATCTCATTTCCCCTTAAACAGGCCGGTGGGCATGAACAAAAGCACGATGATCAGGATCGAAAAGCTGACCGCGAATTTGTAATCGGTGGACAACAACTGCGTCAGCCCCTCGGGCGCCCATTCGGACGGCAGGATATAGCCCAACACCTTTTTCCACGCATAGGTCACGACGATCTCGCTGAACGCGACAACATAGGCCCCGGCGACGGCACCCAGCGGCGAGCCCAAGCCCCCCACCACGGCAGCCGCAAAGATCGGCAGCAACATCGAGAAATAGATGAACGGCCGGAATGATTTATCAAGGCCGTACAGCGTGCCCGCAATCACTGCCAGCGCCGCCGCGATGATCCATGTGACCTGCACCACCCGGTCTGGGTTGATGCCCGACAACAGCGCCAGATCCTCGTTGTCGCTGAACGCCCGCATCGACTTGCCGGTGCGGGTTTTTTGCAGGAACCAGAACAGCGCCGCCATCACCGCAATTGCCGTGACCAGCGTGACGGCGGTCGTGGTCTTGATCGCCAACCCCTCGGCCAGACCGGTCCAGTCCTTGAACTGCTGCGCCGACAGCACGAACCTTTCGCCATCGGCAAAGTTCTGCTCTTGCGTGCCGATGATCAGACGTACCAGCCCGTTCATGATGAACATGACCCCCGCCGACACGATCACCAGAATGATCGGCTTGGCCTTTTGTTTTCGGTAGAATTGATAGACCCATTTATCCGTCACCAGCATCAGCGCCGCCGTGCCGACAAAGGCCAAGGGCAGAGCCAACAGGGCCGTCGGCAGCGGGCCGCCCGAAATGCCCATCGACGTGAACCACCAGGTCAGCAAAATGACCAGCGTGGTGCCAAAGGCCATCGTATCGCCCCAGGCAAAGTTGGAAAACCGCAAGATGCCAAAGATCAGCGTGACCCCCAGCGCCCCGATGGCCAGTTGCGACCCATAAGACAGGGCAGGGACCACGACAAAGTTCAAGAAGGCGACAAGGGCGTTCAGGTAGTCCATCATTGCACCTCGCAGACGCCGATATCTTTGAACACGGCA
The DNA here is from genome assembly GCA_031384005.1 of Rhodobacterales bacterium. Lineage (GTDB taxonomy): Bacteria > Pseudomonadota > Alphaproteobacteria > Rhodobacterales > Rhodobacteraceae > Stagnihabitans. The sequence goes on from JANNAF010000456.1 coordinate 1,904, forward strand.
GCGCCGGGTTCGGTGATGGTATAGGTGTAGCCCATGTCGGCCACGGTCCAGATCAGATCCACCGCGCGCCCCATCTCATCCGTTCCGGCCCATGCGACCACACTGCCCCCAGTCTTGCGCGTCAGCACGATATCCTCAGCATCGGCGCGAAGTGTCGATGTCTGTGCCTGAATGTCTAGCAGGCGGATCGAGCTTTCCTCGTCGGTCGTGGCGTGGCAAGAGCCATCCGCCCGGCACAAGGTATGCGGCATGCACCACAACCCGGCGGCCATGGCAGGCAGCGGCAGCAGGGTTGCAATCAAGATCACGATTTGGCGCATCCCTCAGCCCCCCAGGAACGAACGGCGGACCTCGGGGTCAGCCATCAGGGCGGCGCCCGTGTCGGTAAAACGGTTGGTGCCCTGGACAAGGACATAGCCCTTGTCGGCAATCTGCAACGCCTGGCGGGCGTTCTGTTCGACCATCAGAATGGAAATCCCGGTGCGGGCCACCTCGATGATGCGGTCAAACAACTCGTCCATCACGATGGGCGACACGCCGGCGGTGGGTTCGTCCAGCATCAAGACCTGCGGCTGCGTCATCAGCGCGCGACCGACGGCGACCTGCTGGCGCTGCCCGCCCGACAACTCGCCCGCCGCCTGATTGCGCTTTTGTTTCAGGATCGGGAACAGGTGGTAGATCTGTTCAATGGTCACCTTGATGTCATCGCGCCGCAAAAACGCCCCCATCTCCAGATTTTCCTCGACCGTCATCGAGGTGAAGATGTTCGACGTCTGCGGCACAAAGGCCATCCCCTTGGCAACCCTCGCCTGCGGGCTCAGCTTGGTGATATCCTCGCCGTTCAACCGCACCGACCCGCCGCGCAGGTTCAGCATCCCGAAAACCGCCTTCATCGCCGTCGATTTGCCCGCGCCATTCGGCCCGACGATCACGGCAATCTCGCCCTTGTTCACCGCAATCGTGCAGCCATGCAGAATGTCGACCGCGCCATAACCGCCGGTCATGTTGTCGCCGATCAAAAAGGGTTCAGCGCCAGAATTACCCATGGGCGACCACCTTGTTTTTCAGGCCCGTGCCCAGATAGGCCTCGATCACCCGTTCGTCATTCTTGACCTGATCGACCGTGCCCTTGGCCAACACGCGGCCCTCGGCCATCACGATCACCGGGTCACACAGGCGGGCGATGAAATCCATGTCGTGTTCAATGACGCAGAACGTATAGCCGCGTTCCTTGTTCAGCCTGACAATCGCATCGGC
>JANNAF010000064.1:0-53987 GCA_031384005.1 Rhodobacterales bacterium
GGCCGGCTTGGTCCAATCTGGTGCGGACCAGACTGGCAAGGACGAACCCTGTCTGGCCACCAGCCTGGTCGTTTGGCCCTGAGCGGTCGGCACTGCTGGGCCCTGCGGGGCGATAGCCTGCGGCGGTGGCCCCGGCGGTAATGCGCCCGTTTGCGATCTGCCCCGGACAAGACTGCCCTGCACAGAACTGCCCTGCACAGGCCCGCCTTGCACCGACAGCACGGCTACTGCTCTGTCCTGCGACGGGCTGGTAAGGGCTACATCAATGGTTTGTGCCGGTGGCGCTGCCGTTTCGACGGGGGCTGGCTGCATGAATTGGGGTTTTGTGGGTGTTGCGACCACACTGTCCACTTTGGGTGTATTGGCTGGCGCCGCCCAACGGGGGTCCTGTTGGGTTTGCCCGCCATCGCGCAGCCCGACTGGCTGTTTCACGACAAAAGCGATCTGTTCCGACAGGCCCGTTACGTCAACCGGGCCATCGGTTCCCCGTGCCGCCGCTCTTACCGCGACAAGACCCGTCGCAGCCTCATGTTTTGGGCAAATTGCGGCCTGGCCGATATCGGCCGGAACACGGGTCGCTGACGCAGTTGTTGCGCTGGTCGACAAGTCAATATGGTCAGGTTGCGACGCTGTGACCCCGGTGGGCGCGGGTGGCCAAGTTGGCAGTGCCGTCGGCCGTCCAGACCGTTCTGCCCCGGTTGTTGCAGCTGTGGACTGCGCATGGTCGACGGGCGCAGTGGTTTGTGATGCCGTCATGCCAGGCAGGATTGGGGCCGACAGATTCTGGCCGGGCGCCGCGGCCGGGGTGGTTCCCGGACCACGGGCGGTCAGGTCAACCGGCCCGTCAGACATCGGCAATTCGATTGCGACTTTGGGACTACGGTCGTTTGTTATCCGTTGCAGGTGGCCGATGGTCGGGGTGCGCGTCTGCAAGTTTTGGCCGATTTGTTCAGGTTTTCCGACGCCTCCTGACTTAAAGATGCGTGGCGTCACCTCGACCGGGTTTGTTACCGTGCCGTCGCCTGATTTGGGAACATTCGGTCTGCCCTGTGGTGCCCCCATGGCAAACGCCGCCGTGTTAAGCGCCGCCGTGTTAATCACCGTTGGGGCAGGTGCCGTCGTGGCAGCGTTGGGGGCAACAGGGGGGGTAACAGACGTGGGCAGGCCTACCGCAAAAGCGGCGTCAGGCTGATCCCGTGGCAGACCTGACCCCTCGGGCAGCGGCGCTGCGCCATGCTCGGGCGGAACCTGCAATGGGTCCAGGGTTGGCAAAGTGACGGGTTCAACAATCACAGCGTATTCAACCGCGCCCAACGGCGGCTCAACGATTCCTGTGTCAATATCGTCTGCATTCAGAGGGTTGGGCGCAGGCAGGTCGACCGTGGGATCCATGTTTTGCAGCAGGTCTGGTGCGATCAATGGCGCGCTTTGTGTGGGCTGGTCGGGCCATGCCAACAGGGACGCGGTCAATGCGGGCTCTGCCAGCGCCGGACTACCCAGGCTGCAAGTGGGCCCTGTGTGTGCTGCGGCAGGCGGCGGCATGGCAGCCATGACTTGGGCAAAGGCGGTACCGGCAGCGGTTTCGCCTGCCGGGTCATTGCTGGCGGCAATCTGGCTCAGCCCTTCGGGCATCGCGATCGTTTGTGGGGTCAATGCAAACATGTGTTCCGACTTCTGCCGTGGTGATCGGATCATTCGGCCAACTGGTTACCATCTGTTTACCGCCACAGCGCATAGTGAAAAAAATCCGTTGCAATTGGAGAATCCTGTGCAGCTTTCCCAGATCCCGCCCGCCGCCGCCAATCCGGCGCCCAATCCCGCACTCGACCGGCGCGCGGTCCTGATGGACAAAGCCAAATCGCTGGAGGCGGCGTTTTTGTCTGAAATGCTGTCTTATGCCGGGCTGACCGGGGCCGAGGGCGAGTTTTCGGGCGGGATTGGCGAGGATCAGTTTGCCTCCTTTCTGCGCGATACGCAGGCGCGGGCGATTGTCGATCATGGCGGCATCGGTTTGGCCGAACAGCTGTTTCAATCCTTGATCCGGCATGATCATGCCCCCGAATGACCCCGTGAAACTGCCGCTTGCGGCGCAGCTGCTGGATCAGGTCTATGACGCCCTGCTGCAATCAGACTATGGCGCACTGCCCGCCCTTTCGGCGCGGCTCGAGGCTGAGCTGCAATCCCCGACTGACAGCATGACACAGGCCCGGCTGGCCCTGATCCACCGCAAGGCTGACCGGAATGCCGCCTGCCTTCTTGCGGCCCAGCGTGGGATCCGCGCGGCACAGCGCCGCTTGTCCGACATCCGCTCGACCGCAGGTGGTCTTGTAACCTATGACCGCAGCGGCCGCCGCGCCGAGGTGAGCGAGAGCCGCAGCCTTGCGCAACGCTTTTAAGGTTTCTGTCAAATCCTGCGCATTGTTCGCTTGGCGGTTAGCACTCCCTTATTTGTTCAGATGCCTAATCATCGTTGCATCCCAGGTGGGGTGGCGCGACCCGGGATAACCGGCCGCATTGGAAAGAACGCCCAAATTGCCATCCCCAGTGATGGTGCCCCAAGCTGTGCGCAAAGCGTCAGCTGACTGCAAAGGAAACGATAATGACGTCCATTCTGACCAACAGCAGTGCGATGGTTGCGCTGCAAACCATGAAGTCGATCAGCACCAATCTGGCCAAGACCACAGCCGATATCTCGACCGGCAAACGTGTGGCCTCGGCCAAGGACAATGCTGCCGTCTGGGCCATCTCGAAGGTGATGGAGTCAGACGTCAAAGGCTTTCAGGGCATCAATGACAGCCTTGCCCTTGGATCGTCGACCGTTGCCGTGGCCCGGCAGGCCGCCGAAACCATCACCGACCTGTTGACCGAGGTGAAGGGCAAGATCGTGGCCGCGCAGGAATCCAACGTGGACCGGAACAAGATCCAGACCGACATCGTGGCGCTGCGCAGCCAGATCGAATCGGTTGTTGGGGCGGCGCAGTTCAACGGCCTCAACCTTGTGAACGGGTCCGAAACCGCGATCGACGTTCTGGCCTCGCTGGACCGCAGCGGGACGTCGGTTTCCGCTTCTTCCATCACCGTGACTGCGCAGGATCTGTCGATTGGCGCCTATACCGGCAAGGCGGTGCTGACGGGGTCGGATGGCGTGTCGACCAACGCCGACACGGCGGGCTTTTCGCTGAATGGCGGGGCGGGCACCGGCACGATTGTGATCGATGATTCGGCAGCACCCTTTGCCGCAGGCGATTCGGTGTCGCTCAGCATCGGTGGCAAGACGGCCAACTACAACGTCACGGCCGAGGATGTGGCATCGACCACCGCCTCCGACCTTGTGGCCGTTGGCCTGAAAAAGGCGGTCGAGGCTTTGGGGATTGCCAATCTGACGGTTGACTACGATTCGGGCGCCCCCGGCACGCTGTCATTCACCAACAATGGCACGGTGGACCTGAACGTTTCGGCTCAGTTCAAAAACGCAGGGTCGGGTGGTCTGGGTGCCTTGTCCTCAATCGACGTGTCAAGCAGCGCCGGCGCAACGGCGGCATTGGGAAACATCGAGTCTATGATGCAAACATCCATCGACGCAGCATCTGCGTTTGGTTCGGTCCAAACCCGGGTCGACATTCAAAGAGACTTCGTCAGCAAACTGACCGATTCCATGAAGGCGGGGATCGGCTCGATGGTCGACGCCGACATGGAGGAGGCGTCGGCGCGGTTGCAGGCCCTGCAGGTTCAGCAACAGCTGTCCACACAGGCCCTGTCCATCGCGAACCAGCAGCCGCAATCGCTGTTGTCCTTGTTCCGGTAAGCAAACTGGTCAGGGGGCAAAGCCCCCTGACCGCTTGATGCTGAACCCCAGGCACACTACCGGAAGGAAAAATCTTGACCGTCGCCACCAATATCGCCCGTGCGGCCTATGGCCAACGCGAAGCTCCCATTCGCACCAACCGTTCCTACGAATACGATCTTCTGGCCCGCTGTACACAACGGCTGGCAATGGCCTGGACCCGCCGAAAAGAGGACTTTCCCTCGCTCGCCGTGGCCCTGACCGAAAACCTGCAATTGTGGTCCGCCCTTGCCGCCGATGTGGCCGAGGCGGGCAATGGTCTGCCACCGCCCCTGCGGGCGCAGCTGTTCTACCTGTACGAATTCACCGCAGGTCACACCCGCTCGATCCTTGATCAAAAAGGCTCGGTCGAGGTGCTGGTGGATATCAACACTGCCGTCATGCGTGGTTTGCGCGGCGAAGGGGCAGGGGTATGAGTGGACTAGTCCTCAAACTTGGGCCCCATGAACGGGTGTTGATCAACGGTGCGGTGGTCGAAAATGGCGACAAACGGTCCCGTTTGGCCATCGTGACACCCAACGCCAACATCCTGCGGCTGCGCGATGCCATTCATCCTGAACAGGCCAACACCCCCGTCAAACGGGTGTGTTACATCGCGCAGCTGGTTTTGACCGGCGACGCCACAGCGTCTGATACGCGCCAACAACTGTTGCGTGGGATCGAACAACTCAGTCAGGTCCTGACCGATCACGACAGCCGGACCCAGCTGAATGCCGCGACCAAGGCGGTGCTGGAGGATCAGCATTACCAGGTTCTCAAGGCGCTGCGCTCTCTCCTCCCGCGGGAGGAGCGGCTCTTTGCCGCCGCTGGCCAAAGATGACCTATGTCCCGGTCCTTCCTGCGACAGGCTATGCCGGATGGACCCTGCTGAACCGCACCATGACCAAACAGACGGCGGCCTTTGTCAAATCGCCCGAGATCAAGCGCGACGAGGATTACTTTCGCGCCAACATCGCCAAGGTCACGACAGCGGAACAACTGGTCAAGGACCGCAGGCTCCTGAAGGTTGCTTTGGGGGCCTTCGGGCTTGATGCCGACATCAACAACAAGGCGTTCATCCAAAAGGTGCTCAAGGATGGGACGCTGACCACCGGGGCGCTGTCCAGCAAGCTGGCGGATAAACAGTATCAAAAATTCTCGTCCGCCTTTGGCTTTGGCGACTTTGCCGTCCCGCGCACCAAACTGTCCGATTTTCCCGACAAGATTCTGGCCGCCTATCGCACCCGGCAATTCGAGGCGGCGGTGGGCAATCAGGATGGCGATTTGCGCTTGGCCCTGAATGCCAAACGTGAATTGGCCACTTTGGCCACGAAATCCGGGTCCGAGACGACCAAATGGCTGGGTATCCTTGGCAACACCGCCTTGAAACAGGTGTTCACCAAGGCGCTGGGCCTGCCCAGCAGCATTGGGTCCATCGATCTGGACCGACAATTGCAGGTGTTTCAGGACAAGGCGCAGTCGATCCTTGGCGACCCTACCGTCAGCCAATTCACCGATCCGGACAAGGTCGAGGGTCTGATCCGCCGATTCATGATCCGCGCGCAGGCCGATGCCACGTCCAGCCAGTTTGGTTCGGGGGCGGCGGCGCTGTCCATGTTGCAGCAAACCTCGGCCTATCTGCGCGGCGGCTAAATCGGTTCAGGGTTTCACGGACCCGCGCCAGTCCCGGAAACGGGTTTGATCGTTGCAACAGGCGGCACTTGCCGTGCCCGCTCAAACCTGGCCCGTTCAAACTTGAACCGCTCAAACCTGGCCCGTTCTAACCCCACAAACCCAGCGGCGGTGCCGAAAACCCCGGGAACACCGGGGCCACATCGGTCAGACCCATATGCCCGGTCAACAAGTCCGACAGCACCGACCGATAGTCCGTGACCACTGCCAGATCGGCGCCCTCCTCCAATGCGTCATGCGCAAGGCCGGGCCAGCGCCCGACCATCCGCCCGCCTTTGGCCTGCGGCCCCAGCACGAACATCACATTGCCGCGCCCGTGGTCGGTGCCGCCCGCCGTATTGGACCGCAGGCGGCGGCCAAACTCGCTCATCACCACCACGGACACGTCCTGTTGCAGCGGCCCCAGATCGCGCCAGAACGCCATCACTGACTGCGCCAACCAGCCCGCCATCTCGGCAAAGGGGCCGCTTTGGCCGACATGAGTGTCCCAACTGCCGAAATCGACCGTGGCCACGCGCAGCCCCATATCCTGCTTGATTGCCTGTGCCACGGTCATCAGCGATGGGGTCAGCGGGTTTTCAGGATAGGCGGCGCTGGGCGCATACTTCAGCAATGCCTGATCGGTTTCGGACCACAGCCTTTGCCCAACCATCTGCGACAGTTGCAAAAGCCCCGCCATCGGGGCCGCCAGTGGCCCGTGATCGCCAAATCCCGCCGCCAACCGCGCCCGCAGCGCCGGGGCCAGCCAATGGCCGCCCGCGACCATCAGATCGCCCAAACTCTCGCTGACCGCCGCCGCCGATCCCAGCAGGCTGGCGGGTTGCTGGGTGCCCACGGCCAGTGCCGGCATCGGCCCACCCGGTTTCGCCGCCGCCAGCCAACGCCCGATCCACCCGGACGGGTCGCCGGGCGGCACGCTGCCAAACAGCCCCCGCTCGATCCGCGCCTCGGCATCAAAATGGCTGCGCGTCGCCTCGCTTAGCCCCGAGGCGTGGATCAGGCTCAGGTCCCCCGCCTCATAAAGGTCAGCCAGTGGCCCAAGACTGGCGTGAAACCGGAAATCGACATCGGCCACATCCTGCGCAATCGCCCGCCCGGCATCATCGCCCCTGCGCAGCACCCGCAAATCCTCGGGCCGGGCGGCGATCAGGTTTTCGTCTGATGCGGGGCAGACCAGCCCCAGCCCGTCCGCCCCGCCACGCAGAAACACCACCACCAAAATCGGCTCACCCATCGCAGCCCCTACCTTGTCAAAAACTGCGGTGTCAGCGCGGCAAAGGCGATGGCAGCGCTGGCCAACCCTTTGCGTTCATCCTCACTCAGCCCGGTGATCGTGGCACTGCGGTCAACCCCGACCTCTGCCGCCCAATCCGCCATGCCACCCAACCGCGCCGCCCAGCGGTCGATGAAATCACCGACCATTTCCCCCTCGCGCGCCGTGAAATCGACAGAAACCACACCAAACCAGTCGTCATGGGCATAAAGCGCCAAATCCACCAATCGGTTCAACGCCGTGGTCCCCACCCATTTGTCCGCCGTGTCAGGATGCCCGGTCGGCGGCCCGTATTCGTGCTGCCGCCATCCGGCGCGCATCAATTGCCATTGAAACGCGTTTTCCGTCCCGGTGACCTCGGCCCCGGTCGCGCGGTATAGCGCCGCCAGAAATTCGAACGGCCTGCGCAGTTTTTGCGGTGGCGCGGCAGCAAATCCCGGATGCAGGACCAGCGCCCGCACCACCTGTGCGATCTGATCAGGCGCAGCGCTGGACGCCAGAAACACCGCCACCAGGTCCGCAATCAACCCCGCCGCTGGCTGATCCGCCACCAACCGCCGTGCCAGCTTGGTGCAGATGAACCGCGCCGTGCCGGGATGGCGCGCCAGCATGTCCAACACCTGTTCGCCGTCCGCCATCGGCGCACGGTTGGGCGCAAACTCGACCCCCAAAATCCGCTTTTGGTAAGGGTCGTGCCACGCCTCGATATAGCCAAACCGCCCGGTCTTGGCCGCATTGACCCCTTCCGAGACATAGCGCCCATCGGCCACCGACCAGCCGGTAAAGGCGCGGGCAACCTCATAGACATCCAGATCCATGTATCCCAACGCCAAGCCGCCGGCATCCTTGGGCACCGATTGCCAGTCGTCATAGCGGTCATTCAAATAGTTGCCTGCCCCCAACGTGTGCAGTTCCAGCAACTCGCGTGCATAGTTTTCATTGGCAGGCGAGGCGCGGCTGTCGGCATTGTTCAGGTAATACAGCATCGCAGGCGACCGGGCGACTTGCCCCAGCAGGTCCCGGAAATTGCCCAAGGCATGGTCGCGCAGCACCGCGTCATGGCTGGCGAAAAAGGCGGCGCAAAACTCGTCCTTATGGGCGTTCACGCTGAAATGGTCGTGCCAGAACTGCGTCATCACTTCACGCAGCTGCGCCGGGGCATGGACCGCACGGATCAGCGATGCGGCAATCACCTCATCCGCCGGGCGGGCCCGTTCGGCATAATCCATGCCCTGTTCCCAATCGATGCAATGCAACAGCTCTGACGGGTCCGCCACCCGCGCGGTCAAGGGGCGCAATTCGTCCATCTTGGGCCATGAATGGCCGTTTTCATCCTTGCCCGCGTCATAGGCGATGCGCAGACGGGCCGCCGCCAGACGCCGTTCCAGCCCCTCATCAGTGGCGGGGCGGGTCAGCTGATCTTCCAGCCAGACCGCCAGATCGTCAAACTCCTCCTCGGGCGTTGCGCCAAAGGTCAGGCGGTTCAGGTGCAGCGCGCTTGGCGTGGCCGCCACCGCAGGCAACGGCACGGCACTGGCTGCAAGGGCAGCCAGCAGGCGTAGATGAAAGTCACGACGTGTCAGCATGGCACCCTCCGCCCGGTATCCTAAGCACGAACTCCCATACCGCGATACCGCCACGGCCACCCACGGGCGGAAATCGGCCAACGCAATCTTGACCCCGCCGCGCCCAGCCGCTAGGCCACCCCCGACCCATTTTGCAGGAGCGTGCCATGGCCAATCCCTCCCTTCTTATCCTTGCCGGTGACGGTATCGGCCCCGAAGTCATGGCCGAGGTCAAAAAGATCATCGCGTGGTTTGATACCAAACGCGGCGTGACCTTTGATGTGTCCGAAGGGCTGGTTGGCGGCTGTTCCTATGACGTCCACGGCACCCCGCTGACCGACGAAACCATGGCCCGCGCCCAAGAGGTTGACGCCGTGTTGCTGGGTGCCGTTGGCGGCCCGAAATACGACAAGCTGGATTTCAGCGTCAAACCCGAACGCGGCCTGTTGCGCCTGCGCAAGGAAATGGACCTGTTTTCCAACCTGCGCCCCGCCCAATGTTTTGACGCGCTGGCCGATTTCTCGTCCCTTAAAAAAGAGGTCGTGGCCGGTCTGGACATCGTGATCGTCCGCGAACTGACCTCTGGCGTCTATTTTGGCGAACCCCGTGGGATTTTCGTTGAAGGAAACGAACGTGTTGGCATCAACACCCAGCGCTATACCGAAAGCGAGATTGCCCGTGTCGCCCGCTCTGCCTTTGAACTGGCGCGCAAGCGGGGCAACAAGGTCTGTTCGATGGAAAAGGCCAATGTGATGGAATCGGGCATCCTGTGGCGCGAAGTCGTGCAGGAAATCCATGACAAGGAATATCCGGACGTCGAACTCAGCCACATGTATGCCGACGCTGGCGCCATGCAGCTGTGCCGCTGGCCCAAGCAGTTTGACGTGATCGTCACCGACAACCTGTTTGGCGATCTGTTGTCCGACATGGCCGCCATGCTGACCGGATCCCTTGGCATGCTGCCCTCGGCCAGCCTTGGCCTGCCGATGGAAAACGGCCGCCCCAAGGCGCTGTATGAACCCGTCCACGGTTCGGCCCCTGATATTGCCGGAACGGGCAAAGCCAACCCAATTGCCTGCATCCTTAGTTTCGCAATGGCGCTGCGGTACTCCTTTGCCATGGGTGACGATGCGACGCGGGTGGAAAAGGCGGTTGAAAAGGTGCTGGCCGACGGTGTGCGCACCGCCGATCTGATGGGGCCAGCCGGGGGCACCCCGGTCACGACCGCCCAAATGGGCGACGCCGTTCTGGCCGCATTGGATGCCAGCCTCTGACCCAACCCGGGTCAGGGCAACCTGACCCGGCCAAATGTCAGACAAATACGTGGCTTTGGGCGTTTGACACCTTGCAACTTCCGCCACTTCGGGCGAGGTCTGCAGGTGTAATCCTGCACATGATCGGCGGCCCTTTCCGATGGCGATATCGTCCAACCTGCGCGGCGCATTTTTGTCGCTGGGGGCATTTTTTGCCTATGCCTGTACCGACGTGTCGATCAAGGCGCTGGGCCACAGCATGCCATCGTTTCAGGTCATGTTCCTGGCGGCGGCTTGCACCCTGCCCTTTGTTCTGGCCCAGATCTTTGCCCGCAACCGCCGCGCCAGCCTGTGGCCGCAACTGCCGGGCCTGACGTTCTTGCGGGTGCTGATCGGGCTTTTGGGCAGCGCCTTTGTCACCTACACCTTTACCCATCTGCCCTTGGCGCAGTGCTATGCCATCTTTTTCACCATGCCCCTGATGATCACCCTGATTGCGTGGCCGATGCTGGGCGAACCGATTGACCCGTGGCGCGGGTTCATCATCCTTGTCGGCTTTGGCGGTGTGCTGATTGCCCTGCAACCGGGCACCACCGATTTTCAACTGGCCCATCTGACGGCGATCTGCGGGGCGGTGACAGGGGCGCTCAATTCCTTGCTGTTGCGCAAGATCGGGCACCGCGAAAAGTCGGGGGTGATCCTGCTGTATCCGGTGGTGGCGCAGGTGCTGGTGGCCGGGGCGATCATGCCGTTTGTCTGGCAACCCATCGGCACACACGAGGTTCAGGTCGGCCTGATCCTGGGGTTTCTGGGCACGGCGGGTGGCTTGTTGATCATCGCGGCCTACCGTGTGGCCCCGTCGATTGTCGTGGCCCCGATGCAGTACTCGCAGATCCTGTGGGCCAGTATCCTTGGCTTTGTGTTCTGGGGCGAAATGCCCGGGTTGACGACCGCCGTGGGCATTTGCGTCATCATCGCCGCCGGGCTGGCCCTGCTGTTCGCCGCAGGCCGCAGCCAGACCCAAAGCACAACGGCATAAGCGGAGTTTCGCACCCCCCCCCACAACGGTCCCACCTTTTCCCTTGAACTTTCCGGCCTGAACCGACACCCCTAACCGTGTCGCAACCCTCCCCTCGCGACCCAATTTTCGGACCAATCCCATGGCAATTTCCCCTATCAACCTGCGCGGCGCGCTAATGGCGCTGGCTGGTTTCAGCATTTTTTCAACCAATGACGTGATGATCAAATTTCTGGGTGCACAGTATAATCCGTTCCAGACAATCTTCTTTTCCACCCTGCTAAGTTTCCCCTTCGTCGCCCTGCTGCTGATGAGCGACCGGACCGAAGGCAACCTGATCCCGCGCCAGCCATTCTGGACCACCCTGCGCGCCGTGTTGACCATGCTGAACGTGATCACCGGGTTTTATGCCTTTGCCGTGCTGCCCCTGTCGGAATGTTATCCGATCTTCTTTGCCACGCCCTTGCTGATCACCCTGCTGGCGATCCCGATGCTGGGCGAAAAGGTCGGGCTGCACCGCTGGGCGGCGGTTCTGGTTGGCCTGGTCGGCGTGCTGGTCGTGCTGCGGCCCGGGTCGGGTCATTTTGGTCTGGGCCATCTGGCGGCGCTGTCGGCGGCGTTTCTGGGGGCGATGAACGCCATCATCATGCGCAAGACGGGCGGGTCTGAACGGTTTGTCGTCATGATGCTGTACCCGATGATCGCCAACCTTGCCGTGTCGGCCGTGGCACTGCCCTTCATCTATATCCCGATGCCGATTGAACATCTGGGCCTGCTGGCGGCAATTGCCTCGCTGGGCATGGTGGCCTCGATGCTGCTGATCGGGGCCTACCGGGTCGCACCCGCCGTCATTGTCGCGCCGATGCAGTATTCGCAGATCATCTGGGCCACGATTTTTGGCAGCCTGATCTTTCAGGAAACCCATGATTTCTGGACCGTTGTCGGCACGTTGATCATCATCGCCTCTGGCATCTATATCGTCCTGCGCGAGGATAAACCCTCGGTTTCGCGGGTCCGTCCGGTGCTGGAAACCCCGGCCCGCTTTGATCAGGGCCTGATGCCACGCGACGGGTTCTGGTCGCGGCTTTTGGACCGCACCAAATCGCGCTATGAGGGGTGACGCCCAATTCCCCCCCTTGCCAATCTACTGCTGACGCGGTAACCCCCCGCCACGGTCGGAGCGTAGCGCAGTCTGGTAGCGCACCTGCTTCGGGAGCAGGGGGTCGGAGGTTCGAATCCTCTCGCTCCGACCAATTTCCCGATATCCCAACATGTTGCGAACCGATGCGGGATGCCGTGCCAAGATGATGCGGCTCCGCCCATTAACCCGCCCAACTCCGGGCATTTCGGCGACCACGGTCACCGCTTCGGGCGAACATCACTTGTTCAGCGGTCAGATTCAGGGGACCTTGCTGACAAGCCACAGACCAGTTGGGGAATGTCGGTTGACACGATTCACTTCGAAGCGCAGCTTTTCTACGGTTTTTGATCAAGGAATTAGTATATGACGATCAGCATCAGCGTGGCTCAGGCACTGGTCAATACCAGCGGGCAGGGTGGGACCCAGACTAATGCCAAGACGGTAGCGTTGTCGAATGGCGGTTTCGCGGTGCTCTGGGAAGATGACCTGCAGTCTAATGATCCGATCATGCTGCGGTTCTACGATGCTTTGGGAAATGCCACGTCGGACGCGCTGCTGACCGGTCTGTCGCACAATCTGCATGATGCCATCCTGACCGGCGACGGGCGCATCGCCATCGCGAATTCCGATCCCGGGACACTGACGCTGAACATCCGCTATCTGGATGCGACGAATGGTTCGGTCGTCGCCACGACAATCCACACGTTTTCCGGCACAGGCGATCTGAATGGCGTAGAGATCGTGGCAGGCGCTGGCGACATTGTCCGTGTGATGGCCTCGACGACGCCTGGGCTTTCGGGAGCAATCTATGCGGGACAGGCGTCAACGGCGGGCGGCGGGCTTTCCGGTCTGGTCTCGTTGGTCAACAACGTTACAGGCGCTCCGATCCTTGAAGTGATCCAGGGAGAAGACGGTGCGGTATTTGGCCTTTCGGGGCTAAGCGTTCTGTCCTCGGCGGGCAGCACGACACCTGTGTTGGTGTCAGCGGTGACCGATCTGGTGCAGATACAGCTAGGTTTCTATGTGATGGCCTATTCGGTCCCCGGAACATCCATCGCGCATCTGCCGGTCCTTGCGGCGTTCAGCGGGTTCGGGTCCCATGTGGCTAACTATCAGTTCACGGGCGGCTCTCTGGCAGGGATCATTTCGGGCACCACCGTCGGCAGCTTTGCGGCCACCTCGCAGACGCAACTGGTCTCGCTGGGCGAAGGGCGCGTTTTGGTGGTCTGGGGGTCGTATAACGGGGGCGGTGCGGCCACGGCAGTTTCGGGCATCTATGCCGTCGTGTTCAATATCAACACCAACCAGGCCGAAGCAACGCCCCTGCTGCTGCGCGCGACGTCCGACATTACCAATCCGAACTTCACCCTGCAGACTGCAGTTCTGTCCGACGGCCGCGTGGTCGTCACGCATTCCTCAACGCTCGTGCCCGCCGGTCTGTCGGGATATGACGTGTTCCACACCATTCTGGACCCGCGTATAACGGGTGTGACGTTGGCCGCCAATCCGACGGCGGGCGAAGCCTTGATGGGCACCACGTTCAACGACACCTTCACCAATGTCGGCACGGGCGACACCATCCTTGGCGGCGACGGCATTGATACAGTGGCCTTTGACAACAACGCCCGCCTGGTTGATCTGCAATTCGCGGATGCCTTTCCGACCAGCGGCGTCACCCTGTCGGGGATCGAAAATCTGACGGGCGGCGCGGCGGCGGACCAGTTCCGTGGCGATACCCTGGCCAACATACTGTCAGGCGGCAGCAACGCCGATACGCTGGTCGGGCGCGATGGCAATGACAGTCTTGTTGGTGGGTTGGGCAACGACTTTGTCTCGGGCAACAACGGGTCCGACCAGTTGATCGGTGACAGCGGCGGTGACACGCTGTTGGGCGGCAGCGGCAATGATCTGGTGCTTGGCGGGCTTGATGTAGACCGTGTCCTGGGCGGTACCGGGGATGACCTCTTGTCCGGTGGCGACGCAGGCGACAGGATCCTTGGCGAGGCGGGCAATGACCTGCTGTTTGGCGATACTGGCGATGATACGTTGACAGGCGGGCAGGGCGATGACGAACTCTTTGGCGGGTCGGGAGGCGATATCCTGCATGCCAAAGAAGGGGCCGATCAGGCCTATGGCGGCACGGAAAATGATGTCATCTTCATTGATGCCGGTGTCATTCTGGTGGATGGCGGTGCCGGTGTGGACACCTTGCGCCTTGGCGGCCCGGCAGATCTTGGGACAGGTGGCTTCTTTGTCGATCTGACCGGCGTCTTTGATTCCCTGGGCAGTACGGCAAGCCTGACCCAGATCGAGGCCGACATCACCGGCATCGAAAATCTGACGGGTGCCGTGGGAAATGACTTTCTGGTCGGGGATGCGGCAGCCAACGTCCTGCGCGGTGCTGCGGGGGATGACACGCTGGTGTCCGGGCTGGGGGCGGATACCCTGTTCGGCGGCGGCGGGGCGGATGTGTTCGTCTTCACCGGCACCACAGGCGGCGCGGATGTGCTTTCGGCTTATGACATCAGCACCGACAGCATCGGTCTGCTGGACGGCGCCTTTGCCGACATCAACGCCGCCAACATCGGCAGCCGCCTGACCATCAACAGCACCGCAACTGTCGGCGCCACGGCGCTGGCGCAACTGATCTTTGACAATTCAGGCGCAGGGTTCGGCCAGTTGTTCTTTGACGCCGACGGCAATGGCGCCGGTTTTGCCGTGCTGCTGGCCACGCTGACCCCCACAACCGGCACCCTTGTCGCGATCAGCGCGGCAGAGTTCGTGTTCTTATGATCGCGCAGCCATAGGCGTCCAGGGTCAGGGCGCCTGTCACTGCCAGCCCTGACAACAGATCCGTCCCCGCAGGCACGCCGTCCAGCGCCTGCACCGCGTCCGTCGTGTTCTGGATGAACCACAGCGCCCGGTCCTCGGCCTGCCGCACCGACACCTCGACCCCCGCAGGCAACCCCGCCACCAGCGGCACCGCCCCCGCGGGATGGCAAACCGTCTCGACCAGTGCTGCGGCCAATTCGGGCGTCAGATAGGTGCCGACATACACCACCCGCCCTTTGCCATGGCTGCGGGACGTCACCGCAGGCGACCCTTCCAGCCAGCGGTTCGACCACTGGCCCAGCGCCTCGGTCCCCTCTGCCAGTTCCAGCTTTTCATACAAATGCCCTGCGGTAAGTTCGGTATTTCCCAGTGTAAACCGATACTTGCGCGCAGCCGAGGCCGCATCCGGTACCCGCCCAGGCCGGTGCGCGCCCACATAATTGTCTGGCCATGGCGGGAACAATCCCGTCGCATCCGGCCCGGCCATACGGCCGAATTCGCAAACCCGCACCCCCGCCAGGTCGGCCAACCCCATCCTTGGTGCCTGGCTCATCGGGATGTGGTTGTGGATGTCCCGCGTCCCGGTCAGCGCCGACAGGATCAGCGTCCCGCCGCCTGCCACAAACGCCGCCACCCGGTCGGTCCACTGCGGTTTCCACATCACCCAATGCGGCACATACAGGACCTTCAGCCGGGTCAGATCGTCCTCGGGGTGGATGAACCCACACGCGATCCCCGCGTCATAACAGTGACGATGCAGCAGCGCCGCGTCCTCCTTGGGTGACGGCATCCCCATCGGATAGGTCTTGTGCGCCTCCTGGTTGTCAAAATCCGCCCCGGCAATGCCCACATCCATCCGCACATGCGTGCCCAGAATCAGCGGCGCCAACCGGTTCATTTCGCCAAAGAATTGCGTCGCCTCGTCATACCGCCTGCGCGGCACGTCATCATGGTCAATGACGCCCATCCAGTAAATCTCTGCCCCGAAATGCGCCGGACGCCAGCGGAAAAACATCACCCCATCCGCGCCGCGAGCGACCGACGACATGGCCATCCGCCGCATCTCGCCCGGTTCGGGGTTCATGGTGGAAAACCCGGGCTGAGACCCAAAGCCTGACGCCTGTTCCGGCACGATGAAATTGCCTGAATAGGCGCGACAAATGTCCAGATACAGCGCCTGCGACGCCCCAAGGGTGCCCGCTCGCAACACCTCATCATACAGCATCGGATAGATGTCAAAGCCGATGAAATCCAGATCCTGGCCGAACTGCCCGCGAAAATCGATATCTTCCAGCGCACCAAGGTTGTGGAAAATGAACCAATCCGGGTTCACGGCCCGTAGAATCCTTACCTGATCATGCTGGAAAACCGCCGTCGCATGGGCCAGGAACCGGTGATAATCCTGCAAATGCCCGGGCGATACGAACCCCGGTGCCATCTGACGCGGCAAGTCGATCTGCCCGAAATCATCATAGGCCAGCGCCCAGAAATCCCCACCCCAAGCGTGGTTCAGCGCGCCAATCCCGTCATAGGCATGCGCCAGATACTTTTGAAACTCCAACCGGCAGCTTGGCGAATAGCTTTCTGAAACCGTCGTGTTCAATTCGTTATCTGTCTGCCAACCGACCACAAACGGGTTCCCCCGGTAATGCTCGGCCATCGCCTGCGTGATCCGGCGCGAATGGGCGCGGTACACCGGGCTGGTGGTGTCGGCCTGCTGGCGAGACCCATGCCCGGTCTGCCGCCCGTTGCCATCGACCCGCAACACCTCGGGGTAATTCATCGTCAACCAGCGCGGCGGGGTCGCGGTCGGGGTGCACAGGATCGTCTTGATCCCCGCCTGTCCCAAAACCTCGATCGCCCGGTCGAACAGATCGAAACTGAACTTGCCCTCCACCGGTTCCCACAAATGCCACGCAAACTCGCCCATCCGCACGGTATTTGCCCCCGCCGCTGCCAACCGTTCGGCATCGCGGGCCCACAGGGCCTGATCCACATGCTCGGGGTAATGCGGGGCCCCCAGCAGAAAGGTGTCATGGTTCAACGTGCGCCAAACCGACAATGGCGCCGGGGTTTTGCGGGTCATCAATTTTCCTTTGTTCAAAACGCCATGGTTGCGGCAACTGCCCGCTTCCATCGTGCATATTTCGCATCACGCTCGGCCACTGGCATCACCGGCTGAAACCGCCGCTCCAACGCCCAGCTTTCCGCAAAAACCGCAGGCTCGGGGCATAGGCCCACCTGCAACCCCGCAAGGTAAGCCGCCCCCAGTGCGGTCGTCTCGGTCACCACGGGCCGATCCACCGGCGCGCCGGTGATGTCGGCCAGAAACTGCATGGTCCACCCACTGGCCACCATGCCGCCATCGACGCGCAAGACCCCGTCGGCAGCCCCCCCCCAATCGGCGCGCATCGCCTCCAGCAAATCCCGCGTCTGGTATCCCACCGATTCCAGCGCCGCGCGCGCCAGTTCGGCGGGCCCCGAATTGCGCGTCAACCCAAACACCGCCCCCCGGCAATCGGGCCGCCAATAGGGCGCGCCCAGGCCGGTAAACGCCGGCACCAAAATGACCCCCTGTTCGGCATCCGCCGCCTCGGCCAGTGCCTGTGTTTCGGGCGCCGCCCCGATGGTTTTCAACCCATCGCGCAGCCATTGCACCACCGCACCCGCAATAAAGATCGACCCTTCCAACGCATAGGTTGGCTTGCCCTTCAAACGATAGGCGACCGTCGTCAGCATCCGGTTGGTTGACGGCACCATGGCGGTCCCGGTGTTCAGCAGCGCAAAACACCCGGTGCCATAGGTCGATTTCATCATACCGGGCTGAAAACACGCCTGCCCCACCGTGGCCGCCTGTTGATCGCCCGCCACCCCGGCGATGCGGATGGACCCGCCAAACACCTCGGTTAGACCAAAGTCATCGGCACAGTCGCGCACCTGAGGCAGCATCGCCATCGGCACACCCAACAGCCCGCAAATCTCGGCATCCCACTGTTGCGTCGCGATGTTGAACAGCATGGTCCGTGCCGCATTGGTCGCGTCCGTCGCATGGACCCGGCCCTCGGTCAGATGCCAGATCAGGAAACTGTCCACTGTGCCAAAGGCCAACTCGCCCTTGGCCGCCCGCTCGGTCAACCCGTGCTGATCCAGTATCCACTTGACCTTGGTCGCACTGAAATATGGGTCCAGCAGCAACCCGGTCTTGGCCGTGATCATCGGCCCGTGCCCCGCCGCGCGCAGCGCATCACACAGCGGCGCGGTGCGGCGGTCCTGCCAGACAATCGCCTTGTGCACCGGCTTGCCTGTCGCCCTGTCCCAAACCACGGTCGTTTCGCGCTGGTTGGTGATGCCGATGCCCGCAATCGCCCCCGGCCCAATGCCCGCCTTGGCCATTGCTGCCCGCGCCGTCTCCAGCACGGTGCGCCACAGGTCGTCCGCGTCATGCTCGACCCAGCCCGGCGCCGGGAAATGCTGGGCAAACTCCTGCTGTGCCGTGGCGACAGGCCGCAAGCTGCCGTCAAAGATGATCGACCGGGTCGAGGTGGTGCCCTGATCGATGGCAAGCAGATAGGTCATCACGCGCTCCCCCAGTTTTGTCCCAAAATGTCAGATGCTGGCACAAAGGCAAGGGGCGGAATCGGCCTGATTCGCAGCCAGTGGTTAACGAAAGCCCGCACCCCAAAACCCAAGGCCACAACATAGAGGGCTTGTAGAGGCAATGTAGGTGCTTTGTAGGTCGTTAACCTTCCGTTAATTTGCAGCAAAGACAATACCTTAACCCATCGCCCGCACAGACCCCTTGCCGCCCCGTCCCCATTCGCTACATTGCGGCAAAACCTGAACCAAGGATGCCCCATGCCCACCCAAGCGCCCGAAACCCAGATCGTAACCCACTGGAAAATCGCGTGTGATGGGGGCGAGGGCGGCGGCGGCCATCCCCGCGTCTGGCTGACCATCCCAGAGGCCGCCGGTTTTGTCGAATGTGGCTACTGTGACAAACGGTTCGAGATTGACCGCGCCCACGCCCACGACGACCACTAGGTGCTGCGCGCCCTTACCGCACTGATTTCGCTGCCGATTTTGTATTTTCTGGCGTCCCTTTTGGGGGCGCTGATCCCTGGGGCGAACCTGCAAATCGACGGCGGCGCTGCCACCCGCATCGGCCTGCTACGCGGGCCGATCCACTATGACCTTGTCCTGCCCCTGACCCCCGACCTGCGCGCCCGCTTTGCGTTTGCCGAACAGGCAGGCGTTCCCGTGCTGAACCCCAAGGCACAATATCTGGTGGTCGGTTGGGGGGCGCGGCAGTTCTATACCACCACCGGCAGCTTTGCCGACCTGACCCTGCCTGCCGTCTGGGCCGCCCTGACCGGCGATGACGCCGTCCTGCACCTAGAGGCGATGGGCGATCTGACCAATTTGCCGGGGTTGATCTGGCTGCCCCTGTCCGACACGCAACAGGCAGCACTGATTGCCAAGGTGACCGCCACATTCGCCTCGACCACCGCCTTGCCGATCCGCCCTTTTGGCCCGTCGGACGCATTTTACCCCGCCCACGGCCATTTCCACCTGTTTTACACCTGCAACACATGGGCGGGCGACACCCTGCGCGCAGCGGGGTTAAGGTTCGGCATCTGGACCCCAACCCCGCAATCCGTCACGCTGTCGGCCCGGTGGTTTGCGTCAGATCAATCTTGAACCGCACGCCAAGCAGCGGCATCTCCTGCAGCCCCATCTCGCGATAAGCCGTTATGGCGCCTAGGTTTTCCGCCTGTGCCGAAATGGTCAAAACCTCGGCCCCCTCGCTCCGGCTGACCTCGCGCAGAGCCGCAATCAACGCCCGGCCAATCCCCGCCCGCCGCCGCCATTCGACCACGAACAAATGGTTGATGTCATGCCCCGCACCGCCCGTCACCAGATTGGGCCGGGCCAGCAGCAGGCCATAGCCCACCAACCCCTCCGCCTCGGCCGCGACAACAATGCGCCCCAGACCCAGATCAAAGATCTGGCGCTGCATCTCCTCGCGGCTGATGGTGGCTGTGTCGCCATGATGTCGGGCCAAAAGCCCCATCATTTCATGGACTTCTGGTATATCCAACGCTGTGGCATTGCGTATCGTCAGGGTCATCTCTTGCTCCTTGGGATGGCCCGCAAGGCAGAAATAGAACCACCTTACGGGCGGTTCTTGGGTCTGATCGAAGGGAAAACGATGCTGACCAACCGCCTATATGGCGTTGGTAAAATACCACGGATTGGGGCGGTTCACGGTCAACATCGCCTTTGCATAAGCACCGGTGTCCGCCCTGTCAACACTGGCGGCAACCGCCACTTCATGGCATGAAAGGGCAAAACCGGAGGGCACGACATGGGCTTTGGCAAAGGACACCACCTTCACCTGATTGATGGGTCGGCCTTCATCTTTCGCGCCTATCACGCCCTGCCGCCCCTGACCCGCAAATCCGATGGCCTGCCCGTCGGGGCCGTGGCTGGGTTCTGCAATCTGATCTGGAATGAACTGTCCACCGTTGGTGGCAAAACCGCGGCCACCCACATAGCCGTGGTGTTCGATGCCGGCGCCCACACCTTCCGCAACGACCTTTATGACCAATACAAGGCCAATCGCCCGCCCCTCCCCGAGGATCTGCGCCCCCAGTTTCCCCTGACCCGCGACGCCACCCGCGCCTTCAACATCGCCTGCATCGAGATGCAGGGGTATGAGGCCGACGACATCATGGCCACCCTCGCCCTGCAAGCACAGGCCGCCGGGGGCGGTTGCACAATCATTTCTTCAGACAAAGACCTTATGCAACTGATCGGGCCCGGCATCGACATGTTCGATCCGATGAAAAACAAATCCATCGGCCCGGATGAGGTGTTCGAAAAGTTCGGCGTCGATCCTGCCCGCGTCGTTGATGTGCAATCCTTGGCAGGGGATGGGGTGGACAACGTGCCGGGCGCGCCCGGCATCGGGTTGAAAACCGCGGCGCTTTTGATTCAGGAATACGGCAACCTTGACACCCTCCTCGCCCGCGCGTCCGAGATCAAGCAACCCAAACGGCGCGAGGCGCTGACCGACAACGTCGCGCAAATTCTGTTGTCGCGTCAACTGGTTCAGCTGAAACTGGATACGCCCGTCACCGTCACGCTGGACGAGTTGGAGGTCAAACCAGTCGACCCCGACACCGTGATGAAATTCCTGACCGAGATGGAGTTTCGCACCCTCTCGACCCGCGTCGCCACCAAGCTGAAAATCGCCGCCCCGGTGATCGAGGCATCCAGAGGCTACGAGGTTGCCGGTGCACATGACGCTGCCCCGCAGACCGACCGCCTGCCCTTTGGCCACGCCGCCTATACCTGCATCCGCGACGCCGAATCCCTGTCCGGGTGGATCACCAAGGCCCGCGACAAGGGCTATGTCGCGGTTGATACCGAAACGACGTCACTAGACGAAATGAAAGCCGAAATCGTTGGTATTTCAATGGCTTATCAAGCTGGTACCGCTGCCTACATCCCCGTTGGTCACCGCAAAGGCGGCGATGATCTGTTCGGCTCGTCCGCCCTCGCCGAGGGCCAGATGCCGCTGGATGAGGCGCTTGCCCTGTTGAAGCCGCTGTTGGAAGACCCCGCCGTTCTGAAAATTGGCCAGAACATGAAATACGACGCCAAGATCTTTGCCCGTCTTGGCATCACCGTCGCCCCAATCGACGACACCATGCTGATGTCCTATGCGATGCACGCAGGGTTGCACAATCACGGCATGGACTACCTGTCCGAAAACTACCTTGGCCATAAACCTATTCCGATCAAGGACTTGATCGGATCAGGCAAGACCCAGGTCACCTTTGACCGCGTCGCCATCGACACCGCCACCCGCTATGCCGCCGAGGATGCCGACGTTACCCTGCGCTTGTGGCAGACCTTCAAACCCAACCTGCACCGGGCCCGCGTGACCACCGTCTACGAAAGCCTGGAACGCCCCTTGGTCCCGGTTTTGGCCCAGATGGAAATGGCGGGCATTCAGGTTGACCGCGACACCCTGTCCCGCATGTCCAACGCCTTTGCTCAGAAAATGGCGGGGCTGGAGGCCGAGATTCACGAACTTGCCGGCGGCCCCTTCAACGTGGGCTCGCCCAAGCAGTTGGGCGAAATTCTGTTTGACAAGATGGGTTTACCCGGCGGCGAGAAAGGGAAAACCGGGGCCTATGCCACCGGCGCGGATATCCTTGAGGACCTTGCCACCGAACATAAACTGCCCGGCGTCGTGCTGGATTGGCGGCAGCTAAGCAAGCTGAAATCGACCTACACCGACGCCTTGCAAGACCACATCAACCCTGAAACCGGCCGCGTCCACACGTCCTACTCCATTTCGGGCGCCGTCACTGGCCGCCTCGCCTCGACCGACCCCAACCTGCAAAACATCCCCGTTCGCAGCGAAGAAGGCCGCCGCATCCGCGAGGCGTTTGTGGCCCCCAAGGGCAAAGTTCTGGTATCCTTGGACTATTCCCAAATTGAACTGCGCATCCTCGCCCATATCGCCGACATCCCCGCCCTGCAGGAAAGCTTTCGCCAGGGCATCGACATCCACGCCATGACCGCGTCCGAGATGTTCAACGTCCCCCTTGACCAGATGACCAGCGACATCCGCCGTCAGGCCAAGGCGATCAACTTTGGCGTCATCTACGGCATTTCCGGCTTTGGCCTTGCCCGCAACCTGCGCATCCCCCGGGCCCAGGCGCAGGGCTTTATTGACCGGTATTTCGAACGTTTTCCGGGGATCAAGGAATACATGGCCACCACCATCGCCTTTGCCCAAAAGAACGAATTCGTCCAAACCCTGTTTGGCCGCAAGATCCACACCCCCGACATCAACCAAAAGGGCCCCGGCCAAGGCTTTGCCAAACGCGCCGCCATCAACGCCCCCATCCAGGGCACCGCTGCCGACGTGATCCGCCGCGCCATGATCCGCATGCCGGATGCCATCCGCGACCTGCCCGCCAAGATGCTGCTACAAGTCCATGACGAACTCTTGTTCGAGGTGGACGAGGACGCCGCCCCAGCCCTGATCAAGGCCGCCAAACACACTATGGAAACCGCCCCCCACCCCGCCGTCGATCTGAAAGTACCGCTGATTGTCGAGGCTGGTCAGGGGCTTAACTGGGCGGCGGCGCATTGATCCGCGATTGGCCCGGCTTGCGCGACTTTGCCCTTGGGCTCGAACTGCCTGAGGTTGTGATCTACCACCCCCATGGCTTTGAAAGCCTGCAGGCCTTTGGCAAGCTGTGGTGCCACTGGTCGCCCTATGTCGATGCCGCCGTGTTCCGCGCCAGTCGGGATGAGCGGGAAATGCTGATGCAGGCCGACCCCGACACCTTCATCCTGCACCCGCACTATGCCAAATACGACTATGTCCTCGTCCGCGCCGGGCGGATCGACCCCGACTGGGCCCGCGCCCGCCTGATCGCCCGCTGGCGCGACAACGCCCCCAAACGGTTCCTCAAGGCCTTCGATGCCTGACCCCATCCCCTTTGCCACCCCCGCCGAATGGAACGAATGGCTCGCCCAACATCCAGACGCGAAAGAGGTTTGGGTGCTTTACCACCGCAAAGGCTCGGGCCAGCCATCGATTGACTGGGAACAGGCGGTAATCGAGGCCTTGGCCCATGGCTGGATCGACGGTATCCGCAAAACGGTGAACGAAACTCAATGGATGCAGCGATTTACCCCCCGCAAACGCCGCAGCATCTGGAGCGCCAAGAACGTGGCCACCGCCGAACGCCTGATCGCGGAGGGGCGCATGACCCCGGCAGGCCTTGCAACGGTTGCGGCGGCCAAGGCCACTGGTCAATGGGATATGGCCTATGGTGGC
Source organism: Rhodobacterales bacterium (assembly GCA_031384005.1). Classification (GTDB taxonomy): domain Bacteria; phylum Pseudomonadota; class Alphaproteobacteria; order Rhodobacterales; family Rhodobacteraceae; genus Stagnihabitans. Next base: position 23,464 of record JANNAF010000064.1, read on the forward strand.
AGCGGGCCAAACGGGCAGGTGCCACAGGATTTTCTGGCGGCGCTTGCCGTGGCCCCGCAATCCGCCCGTGACACCTTCGCCGCGCTGAACAGCGCCAACCGCTATGCGATAGCCCACCGCCTGATCACCGCCATACGCCCCGAGACCCGCGCCAAGCGTCTGGCCGATTTCGTGGCCAAATTGGAAAAAGGTGAAAAGATCCTCTGATGCCCGGTCCCAATGCCCCCCTGATCACCGTCCGCAACCGCGCCGAATTGCGCGACTGGCAGGCTGCGATCCATGCGACATCGGCCCCAGTTCGGCTTAAGGCTGCGGTAAGGGAAAGGGGCGGTGCGCCAGCACCAGCATCCCGGCCCCCTGCGGGATCATCCGCAGGCAATGTCGGCAGGGATTGCCGCCGCCGTCAGACACCTGCCGTTCGGGCACCTGCCCATTGGCGTCAGGCGCGCCCTGTTGATAAGCATAGACAATTTCGGTCCGAATTGGGGTAAAGCGCATCTGGAACCCTTTCACTTCGGTCCAGATATCCATGCACCTTGGCCCCGCAATCCGCGACCCGAAAGTTGCTTATTCCCGTTCCACCAGCCGCCCCAGCACCCGCCCTGCGATCAGGTGTATGTGGTAATGCGGCACTTCTTGCATGCCCTGCACGCCAGCATTTGTGATGGCGCGGTAACCGTTGCCGGGCGTCAGACCCAGCTTGGCGCAAATCGCGGCCAGTGTGCGGTGGAAATCCACGATTTCCTCCGCCGTCGCGTCGGCCGCGAAATGGTCAAGCGTGACATAGTGCCCTTTCGGGATCACCAGCACATGCACCGGGGCAGCGGGGTTGATGTCATGAAACGCCAGCGTATGGGCGCTTTCCATCACTGTCTTGTTCGGGATTTCACCGCGCAGGATGCGGGCGAAGATGTTGTTTTCGTCATAGGTGTACATCGGTTCAGTCCACAAAAAGATATTCGGTTGCGGCGATTTCACGGGCTTTTTCTAGCGGGATTCCAAGGAATTCCGCCAGTGGCACGGTGTTTTCGTCGACGGTCGCCGTTTGCCGGATCCGCGAGAATCCTGTAAATCCGGCGTCGCGGATACGGTCGCTTTCGAACCGCACATCATAGCGGATGGTCGGCAACAGACGTTGTGTAACCTCTGCGGGGGTCCGGTCGCCAGCCAGACCAACACGGCGGGCATGGCCCATCAGGTAATCATCCGAGAATTCGCATTGAATCTCCAGCAGGCGGACCTTTGCCTTGTCATTGTAGAAATCCTGCATCAACTCGGTGTTTGCAGGGTCGATGCACAGGATCAGACGGTCGGTCTGCCAGTAATCAAACAGCATCCGCACCAGTGCGCGCCGGTGGCGTGTCCGTTTTTCCAACGTGGTCTGGATGCCGCCAAGGTCTGGCAGGGGGGTCGATGCCTCGTTGAACAGGTAATCCACGGCGGGCATGTTGGTCACCTGACGCACCCGGTCGACTAAACGCTTGGCAACATGCCATTTCTTGCATGTCACCATCAAAAGGGTGCGCTCGCGGCCAAGCGAGCTTTCGGTTTCCCAGAACCTTGGCGCAAACCGACGACCGATGCGGCCACGACCCGACAGAAACTTGAACAGGCTGCGCCCCTCGCCCGAGATGCCAAAATGTACGCCGGTTGCCACATACAGCTTGCCCAAACGTTCCTTGAGGTCGCGCGCTTCGGGGCTGATTTTGCGGGCGAACAGATAGTCTTGGCTGATCAGCAGGTCGTAATGGTCGTTGTAAAACGAAACAGGCATACCGTAGTCGGTGAACATCAAAAAGGTCAGCGTGCGGCTTTGAATCTCTTGTTCGGGGACCAGATGGCGCACGATGGTCTGAAAGAATGTCTCGTCGGGAATCCATGTTGTGCGGAAAAACCGCATCACGTCGGGTCGGTTCTTGATGAAATCCAGCACCCATTCAATCGTACGCCGCCGCAGGCACCACCATTGACTGCCAATCTGCATCTGGATGTCAGCGGGTACCTTGCGGGTCATCTTCAGCCGCTCTTGCAGGCTCATCGAGGCATAGAACAGCTTCTTGTGGGTGCGTTCGTTGAAGAAGTGGCGATAGATCAGCCGCTCTTCCTTGATGCCGGTCTTGATCCAGTCGCTGGCGAAGAAATCAAAACTTTCGATATAGTCAACTTCGTTGCTGTCCAGAAAGGTATGGGCGTATTCTGCGGTCTTGGTGGGCATGCAGTCGCCGGACAGCATGTAAAAATGGGTGGCGCGTGGAAAGGCGTCCACAGCGGATTGCACGGCGTAAATGGTTGCCTCAACCAACGACCAACCACCCCAACCGCATTTGATGCGTTTGCGGGCGAAGGTCACCGAAGGATTGGTTCCCAGTGCGTTTTGAATGCGCTCGAAATCACTGCGTTTTGCCCGGGCGTCAAAGTGGATCGATATGAAGTCGCCTGCCGCCGTCAGCCGTTCAGCTTGGGCGATAATGCCTTCGGGGTCTTTGTGGCATAGAAGAATATAGGCGATTTTTGCCATTTTTGAAACAGTTTGCGTACCTTGAGGTTCATTGTTGCCTTAGATACCTTTATTGGACATTGAAAAGACAGAGTTTCTTTGCTTTTTTGCAGACAGATTTCAGTGGTCTTCGCTAAACAAGCTACAAATCGCCAAGGAGGCGCTGTTTCATGGGTTTTCCCGGTACGTGGATGACGGAAAGCGAAAGTGTTGTGTACCGTGTGGTGCCCAAATGCGCATGTTCGACCATAGGTCAGATCATGTTTTATGCCGATCATGGGCGCTTCTTTGATGGCGACATTCACGATGCCCAAGCCGGCATGCACAAATGGTCGATGGAGGCGAGCCAGCCTCAGATCGAAAAAGCGGTCAAGGGGCATCAGGTCTACGCCTTTACTTGTGTCCGAAACCCCTACACCCGCGTCCTGTCGTCCTTTTTTGACAAGATTTGCGGGATTCAGCGCAACGGCAAACGCTATCGTGGCAACCTCGTCCCGCTGATCATCCAGAAATACGGGATCGAGGTTGGCGGCGACGACGGCAAACAAGAGTTTGACCAGATCAAAAGCTTTCGCCGTTTTCTGTTGTTCGTCCGCGACACAGTACGATTCAAAAAGCCAATGGAGCCGGATATCCACTGGTCAGCCATGGCGGGCCATGTGTCGACCTTCATCGTGAACGGTGGGCGCTACAACAAGATTTTCTTTACAGAAAAGTTTGATGAGGGCATGGGTGAGGTCCTCACCCACATGAACCCCAAACACGCCATCGACCTGAAAACCATTCCCCGCTTCAACGAAAGCGAGGGGCACGGTCCGACCCGTGCCCATCCGGTCGAGGCGTATTTTGACGATCTGTCGATGCACCTGATGTGGGAAATCTACAAACGCGATTTCCAGTGTTTCAAGTATGATTTCGAAAACCCTGCGAACAAGCTGCCAGTGGCCGAAATCGACCTTGACGAGGTTCATGCCAAACTAGGCGACTAACGCTGCTGCCTTTTTCAGGTCAACTGACACCAACTGGCTGACACCTTGTTCGACCATGGTCACCCCAAACAGGCGGTCCATACGCGCCATGGTGACGGCGTGGTGCGTGATGACCAGAAAGCGGGTTTCGGTGCGGCGGGTCATTTCGTCCAGCAGGTCGCAAAACCTGGTGACGTTTGCGTCATCCAGCGGCGCATCCACCTCGTCCAACACGCAGATTGGCGCGGGGTTGGCCAAGAACACGCCAAAGATCAGCGCAAGTGCGGTAAGCGTCTGCTCACCACCTGATAGCAACGACAACGTGGACAGTCGCTTTCCCGGCGGCTGGCACAAAATCTCCAACCCGGCCTCCAGCGGATCATCGCTTTCAACCAGTTGCAACTGAGCCTCGCCGCCGCCGAACAGATGGGTGAACAGGGTCGAAAAATTGGCGTTGACCTGTTCGAACGCCGTCAACAAACGCTCACGCCCTTCGCGGTTCAGGCCCGCAATGCCCGACCGCAGCTTCTTGATCGCTTCTTCCAGGTCCAGCTTTTCGGCCAACAGGGTGTCATATTCTGCGCTGACCGACTTGGCATCTTCCTCAGCCCGCAAGTTTACTGCGCCCAACGCCTCGCGTTGGCGCTTCAGCCGGGCGGTTTCGGTTTCCAAGTGGTCGACAGATGGCATCCGGTCGGGATCAACCTTTAAGGTGTCTAACAGCTGGCTTGGCGTGGCCCCAGTGTCCTCTGCGATGCGTTCTGCGGCCAGTTTGGTGGCGTCACGGGCGGCTTCGGTGCGGGCCTCGGCGCGGGCGCGTGCTTCGCGCGCCTCGGATGCGTTGCGCTCGGCTTCGCGTTCGGCGTCTTGTGCTTGCCGAAGCGCGGCCTCGGCGGTGGCGAGTGCATCGGCAGCAGCGCGGCGCCGCGCCTCGGCGGTGTCGATGGCATCGGCCACTTCCTCGCGTTTTGCGGCCAGTTCACCTGGCAGGGCCGACGCCTCGGCCAGTTCGCCCTCAGCTTCGGCACGCCTTGCCTGCAACTCGCCAATGCGTTTTTCGGCGGTATCCAGACGGTGACGCCAGCCCGACAATTCCTTGGTCGCCTCTTGGCGCCGTCGGATCCGGGCCTCGCCTTCCCGGCGCAATTCGTCATGAGTGGCCCGCGCGGACATCATCAGGATCCGCGCGGCCTCGACGACGGCGCGGGCTTCGTCAACAGCGTCGCGGGCCTGCGACAGGTCACCCAAATCACGCAGGGCCGCTTCAGCCTCGGACAGCCGCGCCTGCGCGCCCATGGCGTCGTCAGCATGGCGCGTCAGCGCCAGATGGGCGGCCTCTAGCTTGCCTTGGGCAATCGAACAGTCAGCCTCGGCACGGGCAGCAGCGCGGTTCGCTTCAGTCACCCGGGTGTCGGCTGCGCGACGTGCCTCGCGCGCCATCTGATCGGCGCGCGACAGGTCGGACAGGCGCGCTTGCAGGGCGTCATGGGCCTGTGCGGTGCCAGCGGCGCGGGCGGCCACCTCCTCAAGGTCACGCTTTAACGCCACCAACCTGTTCAACTGCCGCAAACGCAGCGCAGCAGCCGAAGGGGCGTCGTCGGCACCGGACCGAAAACCATCCCAACGCCAAAGGTCGCCTTCCAGACTGACCAGCCGCTGACCGGGTTGCAAATGCGCCTGCAAACGTGGGCCATCGGCAACTGCAACCAGCCCGGTCTGCGCCAAACGACGGTCCAACACCGCAGGCGCGCCGACATGGATGGCCAACGCCGTGGCCCCAACGGGCAAGCGTTGCGGGATGTCGTATTGTTCCAGCGGCACCCAGCCTGACCGGGCATCCCCCGCAATTTCCGGCGCGCGCAAGTCGTCCGTCAGCGCCGCACCCAACGCGGCCTCATAGCCCGGCTCCACCGTCAGACGGTCAAGCAATTGCGAACCTGCTTGCGCCTCGCGCGCGACCAACTTGGCAAGGGCAGCTACCTCAGCGCGAATGGCGTTGGCCTCGCCCTCGGCGGCGGATCGTTCGGCGCGGGCGACAGCCTCGCGCGATTGGGTGGCAGCGCGGGCTTCTTCGGCTGATTGCAGGGTATCCTCGGCGGATTCGGCAAGGGCTACGGCAGTGGCTTGTTTGTCTTCGGCGGCGGCGAAGGTGTCCGATGCACTGGTCAGTGCCATGTCAGCGGCGGCGGCGGCGGCACGGGCGCGGGCCGTTTCCGCCTCGGCCTTGTCAATCGTCGTGCGGCAATCGGCCAACAGGCGCTGGGTGGACTGATGCCGCGCGCCCAGACGGGCGGCATCTTCGGTGGCCTGCGACAGGGTTCCCTCTCTGCTGCCCAAACCCGCGGCAGCCTCGCGCGCCGTGTCGGCGGCTTCGGCCAGCTTGTCGTCATGCCCCTCAGCTGCCTTGACCAGTTGGGCGATTTCCCACTCCAACCTTTGCGTCGTGTCACCTGCGTCGCGGTTCAACGCCTCTTCGCGGTCCATGTCCGACGACAGCTGTTTGATCCGTGCCTTCAACGTTTCAACCGATTGTTTGGCCCGCGCTTCTTGGTCGTCCAGCGCTGCCCGCTGCAACGTCAGGCGCTGCAATATCGCGGCCGCAATCGCCTCATCTTCGCGGCGGGGCGGCAGGGCATCTTCGGCCCCCTCGCGCGCCTTGGTCGCTGTGCGGGCTGCAACCTCGGCCTGCGCGGCAAGGGTCAGGCGTTGCCGCAGGGTGGCGTCGGCCTCGGCGCGGGTGATCTCGGCCTCGCGCCAGCGGGTGTATAGCAGCATCCCCTCGGTGCGGCGCAGCTCCTCGCCGATCTCGCGGAAGCGGGCGGCCTGTTTGGCTTGACGGGTCAGCAGCGACAGTTGCTGTGCCAGCCCTTCCAGTACATCATCCACGCGGGTCAGGTTGACCTCGGCGGCAGACAGCCGCAATTCGGCCTCGTGACGGCGCTGATACAGCCCGGAAATCCCAGCAGCCTCCTCCAGTATCATCCGGCGCGATTTCGGTTTGGCGTTGATCAGTTCGGTGATCTGGCCCTGTCGCACCAGCGCAGGCGAATGTGACCCGGTCGAGGCATCGGCGAACAGCATCTGAACATCCCGTGCCCGCACCTCCTTGGTATTGGCCTTGTAGGCTGACCCCGCCTCGCGGGTGATGCGGCGAATGATCTCGATCTGATCGGCGTCGTTGAACCCAGCAGGGGCAAGGCGGTCGGTGTTGTCAATGATGATGGCCACCTCGGCAAAATGCCGGGCGGAACGGCTGGCGGCGCCATTAAAGATGACATCATCCATGCTGCCCCCCCGCATGGCGGAGGAGCGGTTTTCCCCCATGACCCAGCGCAGCGCCTCCAAAAGGTTTGACTTGCCACAGCCGTTGGGGCCGACCACGCCTGTCAGCCCCTCATGGATCACCAGATCCGTGGGGTCGACAAAGCTTTTGAAGCCGTTCAGGCGCAGGCGGGTCAGGCGCAAAATGGGTTCCCGGGACAACTGGTCGTGCATTGTTGGGCCGGGGCGCGGGCAAGTCAACAGGGGTCGGCTTGACGGGCTGGTGATTGGCGGACAGGATGCCGGGATGACCGACCTTGGCCCCCCGTTTCTGGCGCAGGACAGCCATGATTGGGCCGCGCTGCTGGACCTGATCGGTCGGGCATTCACCTATATGGAGGGGCGGATTGATCCACCCTCTTCATTGCACCGCCTGACCCCGCAGGGATTGGCGCTGTCGGGCGAGGTGTGGGTTTTGGGGCGTCCGGCTGTGGCCTGCATGGTTTTGAAGCCGGGCGCGGTGGGTCTGTATCTGGGCAAACTGGCGGTCGAGCCTGCCTTGCAGGGGCGGGGTCTGGGGCGGTTTATGGTTGTACGGGCCGAGGCGAGGGCGCGGGAACTGGGGCTGGACCGGATCGAGTTGGAAACCCGGGTCGAGTTGGCCGAAAATCATCGGTTCTATCAGGCGCTGGGCTTTGCCGAGGTGGGCCGCAGCGCCCATCCCGGTTATGATCGGCCCACATCCGTGCGGTATGAAAAGCGGGTCTAGCAAAGTGTCCGCGCGCGGACACTTTTTAAAACACATATAATTCATGTGGTTAGCATTTTTCGCTAACCACATTTTAACCTTTGCGCGCTGGCGTTACAGCCCTATCAACCCCGGCAAATCTGCCATGCGGTGAAACACCTGTGCCCCAGCCTTGGCCAGCCCGGCACCGTCGTCGTGTTCGGCAAACCCAAGGCAGCGCATCCCCGCCGCCACGGCTGCACGCACCCCCGACACAGAATCCTCGACCACCACGCAGGTACCGGGCGCAACCCCCAGTGCTGCGGCGGCGTGCAGATAGACGTCGGGCGCAGGTTTGGGGGCGTTCAGGGTCTGCGCCGAATAGATATGGCCGCCGAACCTGTCACGCAGGCCGGGATGCTGGCCCATCGTAATCTCCATCTTGCGCAGGGGGCCGTTGGACCCCATCGCATAGGGGATGCCAGCCGCGTCCAACCGGTCCAGCACATCCATAATCCCGTCGATCAGCGGCGTATGTTCGGCCAGACGGGCAAACATCCGGGCGTATTGCGCATCGACCCAATCGTCGGGCAGGGCCACGCCCATGGCCCGCGCCGCCGTCCAGAAACTGCGCATCGTGCCACCCAGAAACATGGCGCGCATCTGGTCATGGGTCATCGGGTGGCCGTACAGCGCCAGTTGTTCGGCCAAGAGGTCAAAGGCAATCCCCTCCGAATCCATCACCACGCCGTCACAGTCAAAGATCACGGCCTGCGGCGTCATGCGGATTTCCATTGCAGGATAAGGGTTTGCAACTGATCTGGCGTCAGATCAGGCGCCAGGTCCTGATCCCGGATCACCAGACCGTCAAAATCGGACGCGGCAAGCAGGGTCACGCCGTCCACGCGCTGCGCTGCGCGGACGTCCGACCATGCGAAATGCACCGCAGCAAAGGTGATCCCGTCCGGGCCGAGGGTGACGGGCACGGGACCCCTTTGAAACGCTGATGTTGACAGCCCGGCCAGATGCTTGCGGTGCCGCCGCCTTTGCGCGACCATCCAGACGACCTGACTGGCCACCGCGCCGATCAGGCCCAGATTGGCGGCAAAGGGGATATCAGCGCCGCGCAAGCCCGCAATCCCTGCCGCTGCCAATCCCGCTGCAAGCGACGCCACCACAATGACCATAGCGTCATGCCAGCGTTTGCGGCCCCGTTCAAACCGCCAACTGACTGCGGCACGTTCGGCCACGCTGGACCGCAAAATCAGGTCATACTTGGTCATGGCGCCCTCAGGATGGTGACATGGGTATCGCCATAACGGCGCTGATCCAGTTGGTCAAAGCCGGGAGGCGGGGGCAGGGCGCTGCCCTCCTCCCACACCACCAATGCCTCGGGCGCCAGCCAGTTGCCTGACAGGGCCGATTGCAGCGCCGCTTGGCCCAGACCCTGACCGTAAGGCGGGTCCAGGAAGGCAAGCGTATGGGGCGGGGCGGTGTTGGGCGGCAGCCGGGTGGCGTTCAGGCGCAGGTGCTGCGCCGTGGCGCGGCACAGGGCGATGTTTTTGGCAACCAGGGCGCGGGCTGCTGGGCCGTCGTCGATCAAGGTCAGGGTGGCGGCACCGCGTGACAGCGCCTCCAGCCCCAGGGCCCCGGTGCCGGCGAACAGGTCCAGCACGCGGGCATCGGTGACCGGATCGCCGTAACCGCCATTGATCAGCAGGTTAAAGATCGCCTCGCGCACGCGGTCGCTGGTGGGACGCAAATGGGCGGCGGGGTCGCCTGCGCCCACCTCGGCCAGCCGCAGGCCGCGCCACTGGCCGCCGATGATGCGCATTACTTCAAGAGTGCTTTCAACTGCGTGGCGGGGTCTGCGATGGCGGTAGGGTCGGGCGATTTGCCCATTTCGATCAGCCGTTTGCCGACCATGTAGGCGCGGGGGTCGTTCATCGCATCGACTGCCAAAAGGGTGTTGCCAAGGTAGTACCAAAAGCTGACCGCCTCACCCTCGGGTCCGCGCGTCACGATGCGGTCATAGCCGGTGTTCAGGCCCGCGATTTGCAGTTTGGTGTCATATTGATCGGACCAGAACCACGGATGCGCGACATAGGGCGCGCCTGCGCCAAGGATGCTGTCGGCCACCATTTCGGCCTGTTCGATGGCATTGCCGACCGATTCCAGCCGCAACCTGCCCTCCTTCCACGGAAAGGATGCGCAATCGCCTGCTGACCAGATATGCGGGTCAGAGGTGCGGCCGTATTCATCGGTCCTGATCCCGTTTTCAATTGCCAGTCCTGCCGCCTCGGCCAAGGCGGTGCCGGGGATGATGCCGACGCCGACGATGACGAAATCGGCGGGCAGTTCGGCGCCACCTGCCAGCCGGACGCCGGTTACACGGCTATCGCCCAGCAGGCGGTCAAGGCCGGTGCTCTCCATGATCTTGACGCCGTGGGCGGTGTGCAGGGCGCGGAAATAGTCCGATGTTTCGGGCGATGCGACCCGTTGCAGGATGCGCGGCGCCATTTCCAGCACGGTCACATCCAGCCCCAGTTTGGCGGCCACGGCAGCCGCCTCCAGCCCGATATAGCCGCCACCGACAATGACCAGACGGCGACCGGGGGCAAACTCGGGCTTCATCGCGTCGACATCGGCCAGCGTGCGAACGGTATAGACGCCGGGCAGTTCCCCGCCTATCGCCGCGGGCAGGCGGCGCGGCGTCGACCCTGTGGTCAGGGCCAGTGCATCATAGGCGATGGTTTCACCGCCCAGCGTGACGGTCTGGGCCACAGGGTCAATTGCGGTGACAGGTTGACCCAGACGCAGGGTAATGTCCTGATCTGCATAGAATTCCCGGCTGCGCAGCCACAGCCGTTCGGCCTCCATCGCGCCCATAAGATAGGCTTTGGACAGCGGCGGGCGCTGATAGGGCGGGGCCGGTTCTGCCCCGATCAGGGTGATGGGCCCCAGATGCCCCCCGGCGCGCAATTTGGCGACAAGCGCCGCCCCGGCCTGCCCGGCCCCGATCACGACGACATGCGACATCATTCCCCCACTGGTCGATTGGACGGGGTCAGCCTATATCGTTGTTCTCAGGAAACGCAACGTGAGGATGACAGACATGACGATTACCGTGGGCTCTGCCCTGCCGGATGCCACCGTGTTGGTGATGGGCGACGATGGCGCCGAGGGCGTGTCGATGGCGTCGCGCATCAAGGGCCGCAAAGTGGTGATATTCGGTCTGCCGGGCGCCTATACCGGGACCTGCACGACCAGCCATGTGCCCAGTTTCATGCGTGTTGCCGACAAGTTGCGCGCCAAGGGTGTGGATGAAATCATCTGCCTGTCAGTCAACGATCCCTTTGTGATGAAGGCCTGGGGTGACAGCACGGGCGCGGCGGCCAAGGGGATAACCTTCTTGGCTGATGGCGATGCCAGCTTTACCAAGGCCTGCGGGCTGGAGTTTTCGGTGCCGCATCTGGCGTTCTTTGACCGGTCCAAACGCTATGCCCTGTATGCCGAGGACGGCGTGGTAAAGGTGATCAACATGGGGGCCGAGACCGGCGCCTGCGAAATCTCGGGCGGCGAGGCGATGCTGGAGGCAATCTGACGGCGGGGGGCGTTACGCCCCCTTTTTCGCCGCGTTCACCTTGCACAGGCAATCAACCGGTTCGGAATGGTCGCGCACAACCGTGGCCGTTCCGGCAAACTGATCCATCTTGCGGGCAAGGTCGATGTCCAGAGCGGACAAACCGTCGCAGTCATGCGTGGTCAGGGTCACGTCCACCACGTTGTAGACATTGGACCATTCGGGATGGTGGTTCATCTTTTCCGCCGCAAGGGCCGCGCGGGACATGAAGGCCCAGGCCTCGGAAAAATTCTTGAACTTCCATATCTTGCGCAGGGCGTCGCGGTCGGGGATGGCCCCCCAGCCAGTTTCGCCCAAGGGCGGCAGGTCAGTGGCGCGGGCATCGGCAGGCAGAAGGTCGGCCATGGATCAGTCCTTTTCGTCGGGCGGTGGCTTGCGGAACGGACCATAGGCCGTCAACAGATCAATCTCTTCATCCACCGCGCGGCGTTCGCTGTCCAGATAGCGCGCGACGGCGTTGCGAAACGACGGATCGGCAATCCAGTGCAACGAATGCACCGGGGTTGGCAGATAGCCGCGTGCCAGTTTGTGTTCGCCCTGCGCCCCAGCCTCGACCCTGCTTAACCCATGCTGGATCGCCCAGTCGATGGCCTGATAGTAGCACAGTTCGAAATGCAGGCACGGCTGATCTTCGCTGCAACCCCAATATCGGCCAAAAAGCGTTTCGCGCCCGATGAAGTTCAGGGCGCCCGCAACGGCCACATCACCGCGAAACGCCAGAATCAGCAGGACGTCATCGCGCATCGTGGCATGCACGGCATCAAAGAACGCCCGCGTCAGATAGGGTGTCCCCCATTTGCGCGCGCCGGTGTCTTGGTAAAACCGCCACATCGCGTCCCAATGCGCAGGTTCGATGGCGTCGCCGGTCAGGGCGCGTATGGTCAGACCGTGGCCCTGCGCCACCTCACGTTCCTTGCGGATCATCTTGCGCTTGCGGCTGGACAGGTCGGCCAGAAAGGCGTCGAACGTCGCATATCCACGGTTTTCCCAGTGAAACTGCTGGGTTATCCGGTGCAACGTGCCGTCCAGCCCCTGTAACTCTGCGGCCTCATCCCCGGTGCAAAAGGTGACGTGCAGCGAGGATATGCCGTTTTGCCGGGTCAGGTTGATCGCGGTGTCCATCAGCGCCTGCCGATACTGCGGCGGACCCAGAAAACGGCGGCCGGTGGCGGGGGTAAAGGGGACGGCGGATTGCAGTTTGGGGTAGTACCGCCCGCCTGCCCGCTCCAACGCCTCGGCCCAGCCGTGGTCAAAGATGTACTCGCCCTGAGAATGGGATTTCACATACAGCGGCATGGCGGCCACGGGCACACCCCCCTGCCGCAATATCAGCGGTTTGGGCTGCCAACCGGTGCCCTTGCCTGTGGAGCCGGAGCGGTCCAGCGCCAGCAGGAACCGGTGTGTGGTAAAGGGGTCCAGCGGCCTGCCACCCTCGGGGCAGGCCATGGCATCCCACTGTGCGGCGGGAATGTCGGCCATGCTGTCAAGCAGCGTCAGATCAATCGTGTCAGACATGGACGCAAGGTGGCGCATCCGTGCAGCGGGTCAAGCGGCGTAGCCTTCGAAGGTGATGTTTTGCGCGATTTTGCGGGCCTCTGCCTCTGCCTCGGCGGTGCGGATTGTCCAGCACAGAATTGCGGCGCCTTGGGCGCGCAGGGCGGTCACACGGGGCCGGGACAGGTCTGCCGCCTCGTGGCTGACAAAGGACGACAAGGTTCGGTCGAAATCGGGGATATCGCGCAGGGTGGCACACATCGCCTCGGGCAGGGGGTGCCAGTCGATCGGGTCATAGCTGCAGGTCGTAAGCCCGCGCGGCAGGTCAGGGGCCAGCGTGGCCAGATGGGCAACCGAATGGGGGTTGAAAGACATCAGCGCCACGGGGCCGGCATAAGTGGCCAGCACGGCGGCTGTCGCGGCCTCCAACTGTCCGTCGGTGTCTGACATGGTCAAGGATTGATCCTTGACCTCGATCAGCAGGGGGACGCGGCCTGCGATCAGGGTCAGGATATGGGCCAGTGTCGGGATCGTGTCGGTGCTGTCCGTCAGGGGGATCTGGCCCAGTTCGGCAGCGGTCCGGGTGTTGACCGGCCCGTGTTCGCCCGTGAGGCGGTCCAGCGTTTCGTCATGAAACACCATCGGCACGCCGTCTGACGACAGTTGCAGGTCAATCTCGATGCCATAGCCCGCATCAACCGCCGCCTGAATGGCGCTGGCCGAGTTTTCGATGATGCCCCTTGCGCGGTCGTGATAGCCGCGATGGCAGAGCGGTGTGGTCAAAAATGCGTCAGGCAGGGGCGCGCGCATCAGGTAATCTCGAACACGGCTTCGATTTCGACGGCAACGCCCAAGGGCAGGGATGCCGCCGAAACCGCGGAACGGGCATGGCGGCCCGCATCGCCCAGCACTGCGACCAGAAAATCCGACGCGCCGTTGATCACGCGGGGCTGGTCGGTAAAATCGGCGGTCGAGTTCACAAAGCCCACCAGTTTCACCATGCGGACAAAGCGTGTCCAGTCACCGCCGCAGGCCTGTTTCATCTGCGCCAGAATGGCCACCGCGCAGGATTGCGCCGCTGCCGCCCCGGCTGCCACGTCCAGATCATGGCCCAGTTTGCCAGTCAGCAAGGTGGCCCCGTTGCGGCTGATCTGACCCGAGATATAGACCTGATTGCCGGTCCGCACATAGGGCACATAGTTCGCCGCAGGGGCGGGGGCGTCGGGCAGGGTGACGCCCAGTTCGAGCAGACGGGATTCGATGGTGGACATGGCAGGCTCCTGTTGTTCGGGATCAGCTTTCGCGCATTGCTGTGTCAAAGTAATCCATGAACGGCTTCAGCAGATAGGCCATCGGCGTGCGTTCGCCGGTGCTGAGGAAGGTTTCCACCGGCATGCCGGGGATGACGGTCTGCCCCCCCAGCTTTTCAATCTCGCCCGGCAGCAGTTCAACCTCGGCGCGGTAAAACGAGGCTTTGGTGGCCTGATCCGACATGGCATCGGCCGAAATAGTGACAATCCGCCCGGCCAGTTGTGGGGTGGTGCGGGCCGAAAAGGCCGCGAACACCACACGGACCGCTTGGCCGACGCGGATTTCGTCAATGTGGATGGGGGAGACCTGCGCCACGATGATCAAGGGGCGGTCCTGCGGGATGATGTACAAGACCGGTTCGGCAGGCCGGATGACCGATTGCGGCGTGGTGACCTGCAGACCCAGCACAACGCCCGACACCGGCGCGCGGATGTCCAGCCGGGCGACCTGTTCGGTCAACAAGCGTCTGCGGCCCGCCAGTTCCAGCGTCTTGTCGCCCATATCGCGCAGCTGGGTATTCGCATCTTCGCGGCGGGCCGATTGCAGTTGCAGGATCTGCAACTGAATCTCGGTGGCGCGGCCCTCGGCTTGGGCGCGGTTGCCGTCCAGTTCCCCCATGTTGCCCTGTAGGCGCGACACCTCGCGTTTCAGGTCGATCAGGCGAACCGATTGGGTCAGACCCTTGTCCAAAAGGGCCTGCTGATCGGCAATTTCGGGCGTGACCAGGGCAATCTGGTCGTCCAGTGCGGCGGTTTGGGCGGTGATGCCTGCCACCTGGGCGCTGATCTGGTCCGTCCGTTTGCCCAATTGGCTGATCTGGGATTCCACGGTTTCCTTGCGGGCCGTGAACAGGCGGCGTTGGCCTTCGATCATGTCGGCCACATCGGGGCGGGAGGCGGCAAGGTCGATCAGCTCTTGGGTAAAGACCGGTTCGGTCTTGTCGTCGCGTTCGGCCTCCAACCGGGACCGACGGGCCATGCTGTCAAACAACTGCCCCTCGACGATGGCCAGTTCGGATTTGATCTGGGTGCCGTCCAACTGGATCAGCAGATCGCCCGCCTTGACGGATTGCGCCTCGGTCACGTTGATTTCTGCGACGACACCGCCATCGGGGTGTTGGACGACCTGACGGTTCTGTTCGACCTGAATGACACCGGGGGCCACGATCGCCCCGTCGATATTGGTAAACAGCGCCCAGGCACCAAAGCCGCCAACCAGCACCAGCGCGGTCAACGCGCCGATCCAGATGGGCCGCTTGGCCGACCAGACGGCACGTTGTTCGGCCTCCTCACGCGCGTTCTGGGCGGCCTGCAACTGCCCGACCGAGGTGGTTTTCGGCGTTGTCACATCGGTTGGTGCCGCGGCGGTCAAGGCGGTTGACGGGGCAACTGGCGGCTGCACGCCATTGTTCACTGGATCGCTCATGTCACACCTCCGGGGCCGGCGCTTCGGGTGATTTCGCCGTGATTCTTGACCATCTCGCGCAGGACCTGATCGCGCGGGCCAAAGGCGCGGCGGGTGCCATCCTCCAGCACCAGCAGCAGTTCACATTCCTGAATGGCAGCCGGTCGGTGTGCCATGATCAAAATGGCGCGGCCTGCCGCCTTCATCTGCGCAATCGCCTGATTGAGCGCCACCGACCCTTCGTTATCAAGGTTCGAGTTGGGTTCATCCAGAACCAGCAGCACGGGATCGCCGTACAGCGCCCGTGCCAGACCGATCCGCTGAATCTGCCCCCCCGACAGACGGCCGCCAAGCGCCTGAACACGGGTATCATAGCCGTCGGGCAGTTTGGTGATCATCTCATGCGCGGCGGCCTTCTTGGCGGCCTCGACCACGGCATTGCCGTCAGGATTGCGCTGCAGGCGGGCGATGTTCTCGGCGATGGTGCCTTCAAACAGGGTGATGCGTTGGGGCAGATACCCAATATAGCTGCCCAGACGGTCGGGGTCATATTGTTCCAGCGACGCGCCATCCAGCCGCACCTTGCCGCCAGCGGGTTTCCAAGACCCGATCAGCGCACGGGCCAGCGATGATTTGCCCGCACCAGACGGGCCGATGATGCCCAGCGCCTGACCGGGCTCCAACCGAAACGACACCATGCGCAGCACGGCCTGCGCCTCGCCCGGGGGGACGACGGTCAGGTTCTGCGCCTCCAGTATGGCACGGGGCCGTGGTAATTCGGTGTGTTGGGGTTCAGGCTGGACACGGGTCAACAGTTCGGACAGCCGCGCACGGCCTTCCTGCGCGCGGGTCACGACGGCCCATTGCCCAATCGCCACCTCGATCGGTTGCAAGGCGCGGCCCAGCAGGATCGACCCCGCAATCATCGCACCGGCCCCCATCGCATCCTGCAACACCAGATAGGCACCGACGCCCAGCATCAAGGATTGCAGGAATTGCCGAAAGGTTTTCGAAATGGTGCCAAACACGCCGCCCAGATCAGACGCGCCGATGCCCTGCACCAGCGCCATCTTGCGCGCCACCTGCCAGCGGTCAAAGGCGGCGTTGGTCATGCCCAGCGCCTGCACCGCCTCGGCCTCTTGCTTGATCGCATCCGACATCATCTCACCGCGCAGTGTGGCGGCATTGGCGCGGCGCAGGGGCTCTTTGGTCATCCACTGGTTCAGGACCGTGATAACGACCAGACAGACACCGCCTGCCACCGACAGCCAGCCCAGCAAGGGATGAAATACAAAGATAGCGGCCACGAAAAAGGGCGCCCACGGAATATCGAAAACGGCCAGCAACACGGGGCTGGCCCACAGCCGCTGCACTGATTCCAGATCGCGCTGCGCAGCCAGGGCCAGGGGGTCGCCCGGAACCTGCTGCATCCGGCGCAGCGCGGCGGAAAACACCCGGCGGTCCAGCCGTTCCTGCATCCGCGCACCGACCCGCGCCATGATCCGGCCGCGGGTATAATCCAGCACACCCATGACCAGAAACAGAAACGCCATCAACCCGGTCAGCGCCCACAGGGTTGCCGTCGACCGGCTGCCCAGAACCCGGTCATAAACCTGCAACATGTACAAGGGCCCGGTCAGCAGCAACAGATTGACAAGGATCGAAAACACAAAGGCGGCAATCAACAGGCCACGCATGTCGCGCCGGGACGCGTCCAACTCGTCCCGTCCGCGCTTGAATTCATTCTGGCTCATTGCGAGCTCCTCTTTGCCGAAAAATTGGTCGGCGAGTTTCTTCTTGTCCGGTTACGGAAAAACCGCTTGACCGTTGTCTTGGCCCGCGCGTCAGCATATGGCTTGGCGCAGAAAAGTGAAAGCCGTGCTAAGTGTAAAGGGCTGTCGAAAGATTGTGATGGTCAGATCAAGACTTATTGTGGGCAAGCGCCGCCCGACCCGTAAAGTGAAAACGGCTCTTTGCCTCGCGTTTGTGGCCAGCCTTGCCTTGGCTTCTTGTGGCCCAGCCACGCCAACCAACGGTATCAGTGACCCGAACGAAGCACAAAACCGCGCGGTGCACCGGTTCAATGTCGAACTGGACCGCACCATTTTGCGCCCCATTGCGACATCGGCTTCGGATCTTGTGCCCGAACCGGTCGAACAGGGTGTGGTCAATTTCGCCAGTAATCTTGAACTGCCCGGCACAGTGGTCAACAATGTGTTGCAGTTGCGGTTGGGCCGTGCCGTGGAAAACACCCTGCGCTTTGTGATCAACACCACGGTGGGCATCGGCGGTCTGTTCGACCCGGCGTCGCAAGCCGGGGTCATGGGCAAATCAAGCGATTTCGGCGAAACCTTGCAGGTTTGGGGCGTGACCGAGGGCAACTATTTCGAACTGCCCTTCCTTGGCCCGTCGACCGACCGCGATGCGCTGGGCAAGGTGGTGGATTTCGCGTTGGACCCGTTGAAGCTGTTTATCGACAGCAACAGCCCGGTGCCTCTGCTTGCCAAGATCGGATCGCGAATATCTGATCGGGGCCGCTATTCCGATACCGTGGATTCGGTTCTATATGATAGTGCAGACAGCTATGCCCAGACGCGGCTTTTGTATTTGCAGAACCGGCGGTTCGATCTGGGCGAAGTGCCGTCCGAGGAAAGTTTTGAGGATCCCTATGCGGAATGATCACAAGTATCCCGACGGCAAGGCCGATTCGTTGAAGCTGACGCGCCGCGCCTTTGGTGCCGGGTTGGCGGCAGGGACCGGTTTCATGGCCTTTGCCCTGCCGGTGCGCGCCTTGACCGTTGATCAGGCCCGCGCA
Source organism: Rhodobacterales bacterium (assembly GCA_031384005.1). Taxonomy (GTDB): domain Bacteria; phylum Pseudomonadota; class Alphaproteobacteria; order Rhodobacterales; family Rhodobacteraceae; genus Stagnihabitans. The sequence continues at coordinate 41,584 of JANNAF010000064.1, forward strand.
CTGATTGACAAGGCAATTGCCGAGGTCAATGCGATCATCAGTTCAGGCAAGTCCGAGGCGCAGATGTTCGGCGACTTTGAACGCCTGTTTGCGACCTATGCCGACGTGCCGACGATTGCCCGCTCGGCCCTTGGGGTTGCCGCCAAAAGCGCCTCTGCCGGGCAGATGACCGCCTTTACCAAGGCGTTTCAGGGCTATATCAGTCGCAAATATGGCCGCCGCTTCCGCGAATTCATCGGTGGCCGGATCGAGGTTGTCGACGCCAAGCCGATCAAAAGCTATTTCGAGGTGGTGTCCGTCGCCTACCTGCAAGGCGAGTCGCCGTTTGATCTGCGCTGGCACGTGTCCGACAAATCCGGACGGCAGCTGTTCTTCAACATCATCATCGAGGGTATCAACATGCTGGCGTCCGAACGGACCGAGCTGGGTGCCATTCTTGATGCGCAGGGCGGCGACATCGACAAACTGATCGCGGTCCTGAAACAGACCTGACGGCTGCTGGCCCTGAAGGGTCGGCCTTGTAGGATGGGCAGTTCCCTGTTTCGCGCTGTGCGAAACAGGGGTTTGCCCATCGTCCCCGTCAGTTCTTTTGACCCAGCAAATCCTTGAGGATCGAGGTGATCGCATCCTCCTGCCGTGTGGACTCGGGTGGTTGTGGCTGTGCAGGTTGCTCGGGCGCTGCCTCGCCGCCCGGAGCGGGCTGTTCGGGGGCGCCTGCATTCGGTTGTATGCGGGCCTGTGGCACGATCATCGGCAGCGGCTTGGGCGGCAGCCCCTCCTCCACCCGCACCATGACTTCGTGCCAGATTTCGGCGGGCATGCCGCCTCCGGTGACACCGGCCATATTGGTGTTGTCGTCATAGCCCATCCAGACCCCCGTGACATAATCCCCGGTAAACCCGATGAACCATGCATCCCTGGCCTCTGAGGTTGTGCCGGTCTTGCCTGCCACTTGACGCCCCTCCAGCCGCGCCCGCATGCCGGTGCCCTCTTCCACGACATTGGACATCATCCAGGTCAGCTGTTGCGCGGCTTCTTGCGAAATCACCCGCTCACCAATGCCGCCTGCGGCCCCGATGATCGCCTCGGCCTGATCCTTCAGCCGCAATTCGGTCAGGCCGTACGGCGTCACCGACGACCCACCATTCAGGATGCCCGCATAGGCGCCCGTCATCTCCAGCAGGGTCGCCTCGGATGCGCCCAGCGCCAATGCCGGCCCCAGCGCAAGGTCGGACCTGATGCCAAACCCCTCGGCCACGGCGCGGACTGCGTCACGGCCAACCTTTTCGCTGACCTTGACGGCAGGCACATTGCGGCTTTCGGTCATCGCTTGGGCAAGGGTGATCACCCCTTTGAATTCCTTGTCGTAATTCTCGGGTGACCATGGGCCTGACCCGCGGATCTTGATGGTCAGCGGGCTGTCATCGACATAATCCATCGGGCTATATCCCAGATCCAGTGCCGCGGCATAGACAAAGGGTTTAAAGCTGGACCCGGTCTGCCGCAGTGCCTGTGTCGCGCGGTTGAACGACCCGGCAGTGACGATCTGCCGCCCGCCCACCATGCCGCGCACCGCGCCATCCGCACTCATCACCACAATGGCGGCCTGTACGGCGGATCCTGACTTCAGCTTGGTCTCGAACACGGCATTCAATGCATCCTCGGCGGCACGCTGGATGCGCTGGTCCAGCGTGGTGGACATGATCACATCCTCGGTCGTCTCGGACCCCAGATAGGACGGCGTGCTTTCAATGACCCAATCGGCAAAATACCCGCCCGCATTGCGCGCCGCTGCCACCGACAGTTCGGCCGGGTTGGCAAGGGCGTTGTCCGCCTCCTCGGGGGTGATATAGCCCTGTTCGGCCATCAATGCGACGATCACCGCCGCCCGGTCCTGGGCCCGCTTCAGGTTGTTGGTTGGCGCATAGCGCGACGGCGCCTTCAAAAGGCCCGCCAGCATCGCCGCCTCGGCCGGGTTCACCTTCGCCGCTGATTTCCCGAAATAGCGCTGCGCCGCCGCCTCGAACCCGCGCGCGCCCGCGCCCAGATAGGCGCGGTTCAGATAGATGGTCAGGATATCGTTCTTGGAATATTTGGCCTCCATTGCCATGGCATAGGGGATCTCTTTGACCTTGCGCCAGATGCCGCCGCCCCGGCAGTCATCCTCATAGGCGCGTTCGTCCTTCCATTGCTTGGGGTCATATTCCACACCCAGACACAGCAGCTTGGCCACCTGTTGCGTGATGGTGGACCCGCCGTTGCCCTCCAGCGGGCCACGGCCTGCGGCAAGGTTGATCCGCATGGCGCTGGCCACACCGCGCGGGCTGATCCCGAAATGCTGGTAGAACCGCTTGTCCTCGGTCGCAATCACGGCATGCAAAAGGTTCAGGGACACGTTCTCGGTTGTGACCTGACCGCCATAGGTCTCACCACGCCACGCATAGACATCGCCGTTGCGGTCCTGCAGCGTTACTGACCCGCGCGCCCGGCCGTCCAGCAAATCACCCAAGGGCGGCAACTGGACGTAAAAGAACAGCACGGCGCAGCCCACGATCATCGCGGTCACCGCGCCGATGCGCCACAGGAACGCCCAGATGATCCCCCAGATGAACGCCACAAACCGCGCAAACAGCCCGCGCTTTTTGCGGGCCGGTTTGCGCCGGGGTGGGGGTGCCTTGGTCGTGCTGCGCTTGACCGGGGCTGTATGCCGCTGGTCCGCCACAAGCGTTTTGCCTTTGCCCGAAGATGCCATTCTGCCCGCTGTCCATTTCCAGACTATTTTGACGTGACCTTAACCTGCCCTTGACGACTTGTAGAGGCTTCGCTTTGTCGATTCGCGCTTTCATGCCGCTTAAATAATGGGCATCCATCAAAATAAGTGCAAAAATTGTGCAATTGTACGGATTCTGCCCGCAGCGCAGCGCCCCACCTCCTTGTGCCGCACCTGCGAAGGCCGCCCTGATACGGGCAAGGTCCGCAGGGGCCGCACAAGGAAAGGGGTACAACGTGAAACTCATCATTGCGGCGATCAAGCCGTTCAAACTTGAGGAAGTCCGCGAGGCGCTGACCATCATTGGCGTGCGCGGCATGATGGTGACCGAAATCAAGGGCTTTGGCATGCAGTCTGGCCATACCGAGATTTACCGCGGTGCCGAATATGCTGTGAACTTTGTCCCCAAGATGCGGCTGGAAATCGTGGTGTCCGATGCCTTGGCCGATCAGGTGGTCGACACGATCACCCGGACGGCGCGCACCAACAAGATCGGCGACGGCAAGATCTTTGTGCTGGACGTGCAACAGGCCGTGCGTGTGCGCACCGGCGAAACCAATGATGACGCGCTGTAAGGGCGGGGGATAAGGGGACAACCTGAAATGATCAACAAAACCAAACTTGCCGGACTTGCAGCACTGCCCGCGGCGCTGTTGGCTGGCCTTCCTGCCCTGGCGCAGGATGCTGCGGCGCTGGTGCCGTATGCCTATGAAAAATCCGTCAATAACGGCGACGTGGCTTGGATGAGCATGTCAACCGTGCTGGTCCTGCTGATGACTGTGCCCGGCCTTGCGCTGTTTTACGGCGGCCTGGTGCGCACCAAGAACATGCTGTCGATGCTGACGCAGGTCTTTGCCATCTCCTCCGTGGTCTGCATCATCTGGGTGACCTACGGCTATTCCATGGCCTTCTCGTATGGCGGGTCGATGGACACCTATGTCGGTGGCTTTTCCAAGATGTTCCTGGCAGGGGTCGATGTGACCACCATGGTGCCGACCTTCACCAATGGGGTCTGGTTGCCGGAGTACACCTTCATCGCGTTCCAGATGACCTTTGCGATGATCACGCCTGCGCTGATCGTCGGTGCCTTTGCCGAGCGGATCAAGTTTTCGTCGTTGCTGGTGTTTTCGATCCTTTGGGTGACCTTCATCTACTTTCCGATGGCCCATATGGTCTGGTGGTGGGGTGGTCCGGACTTCCTGGCTGAACAGCAAACCGCGTTGCTGATTGCGCAGGCTGCCGGTGATACCGCTGCCGAGGCTGCCGCCGCCGCCAATCTGGCTGCAAACGGGATGCTGTGGAACTGGGGTGCGCTGGACTTTGCCGGTGGGACCGTGGTTCACATCAACGCCGGGGTTGCCGGTCTGGTGGGCTGTATCATTCTGGGCAAGCGTGTGGGTTATGGCCGCGAATCCATGGCACCCCATTCGCTGACCATGACCATGATCGGCGGCGCATTGCTGTGGGTTGGCTGGTTTGGTTTCAACGCAGGGTCCAACCTTGAATCCAACGCGATCACTTCGCTGGCCATCATGAACACCTTTGTCGCCACCGCTGCGGCTGGCGTGGCCTGGATGTTTGCGGAATGGGCGATGAAGGGCAAACCGTCGCTGTTGGGTCTGGTGTCCGGTGTTGTGACGGGTCTGGTTGCGGTCACGCCGGCGGCTGGCTTTGCCGGGCCGATGGGTGCGCTGGTGCTGGGTCTGGTTGCTGGCGTCGCCTGCTTCCTGTTCGTGTCCTATGTCAAGAACATGTTCAAACTGGACGACAGCCTGGATGTCTTTGGCATCCACGGTCTGGGCGGCATCATCGGGGCCATCGCGACCGGCATCCTGGTCAACCCGGCACTGGGTGGCGCTGGTGTGCCGGACTATCTGTCGGTTCCCGGCACGCTGCAGGTTGCGGCCTATGACGGGGCGTTCATGATCACCGCGCAGATCAAGGCCGTGCTGTTCACCATCGCCTTCTCGGGGATCGGGTCGTACGTCCTGTTCAAGCTGGTCGATCTGACGATGGGCCTGCGCGTCAAGGAAGAGATCGAGCGTGAAGGCCTCGACCTCGCTGAACACGGCGAACGCGCCTACAACATGTAACTGGGCATCGCCGGGGCGATCCTCCCTCCCCGCCCCGGCAAACTGCGAACGGCCCGTGGGTTCTCCCCCCACGGGCCGTTTTCTTTGGGGTAGGGCGTCCAGATCTGGACGGTTTTTGAAAGTGTTTGAAATCAATGGGTTGATTTTCAGAAATTAACCAAGGCTTAGGGAATGACGGGTTTGGGGGGTAGGGAGAACCTGCAAACCTCCGGCCCGGATCGCCTTCGGTGTGCCCAGGAGACTGGTCTGACGTCCTTGTTAGCTGGCAACGCCGGTTGACGGCAAAGAGCCCTTCCACGACATTCGGACTGATGCAACAAACGACCGGTTCCAGCAAAGCACGCCAGAAACCTGTCAAAACTTCGCAGGTTTTGCCCGGGGGTTCTGTCCCTGCTATGGTCTTCAGAACTGCGAGGCGACCAAAGGGACTAAAAAGACCGTTTTTGACCCGGGCGTTATGAGCAGGTGTTTTTGTCTGAATGAGGCCGTTGAAGGCATGCACAGCGAACTGCGGGTCTCGTCGGAACGGATTCCTGAGCAATTTTTTTTTGGGAAGCTGCTCTGAAATGCTGCGGGTCACACCCAAAACCGAGTTTATGTGGTAACGAAGCCGATTGGCGGTCGTTGCGCGGCAAGCTCAACCGAGGAATTCGCATGTCATCAAGCAATTTAACCTTTCCTGAGTGGGATCACGATGACCTTCGGCGCGCCGTTGATGCCGCAGGCGTGGCGCTGTGGCAGTGGAGCGTCGACACGGACGGACTGGCCATGGATCTTCGGGGGTATGAGCTGTGGGACGTTCCTCCTGCGGCAGACCTGACGTTTGAGGTCCTTTCAGAAAAGATACATCCGGCTGACCGTAACCGCGTCCGCGAAGCGTTCTCTGCAACACGTTCCGTCGCGGGAAGTTACGAGATCGACTTTCGAACCTTGGTTGGAGAAGACGTTCGCTGGATTTCCGCTCGTGGACAGGGGAGCGATGTTGGTATGGTCCAACGATCCATGACTGGGATATTCATCGATATCACGGACCGCAAACAGGCAGAAGAAGGCCATGAGTTGATTGCAGGAGAAATGAGCCACCGCGTCAAGAACCTGCTGGCCATTGCGGGTGCCTTGACCAAGATCACCATGCGGTCTTCTTCCTCCATAGAAGATATGTCCAAGCAACTGACGCAACGGTTGATGGCTCTGGGCAGGGCCCACGATCTGGTTCGCCCCTTACCGGGGGGGCAAGGCAAGGCAGCGCTGCTGGGCGACCTGTTCACAGTGCTCTTGTCACCCTACGACGATGACGGTGCTTTTGCCGGACGCATCCGGGTTGCTGTGCCCCGCATGGGAATTGGCGAGACGTCGGCGACCAATCTGGCGCTTGTCATGCATGAGCTTGCTACCAATTCGTGCAAATACGGTGCGCTGTCGGTCAACTCCGGCATGCTTGCCATATCGGGCAGCTTGGTGGGTGACGACCTTCAGATCGACTGGACCGAGCACGGCGGGCCCGAGGTGAACGCGCCCCAAGCCAGTGACAGCTATGGCAGCAAATTGATTAATCAGACAATCCAATATCAGCTGGGCGGTTCGATTCACCACGAATGGCCAAAAACCGGGCTGATCGTAACCATTCTGATGAAAGTGGCGCGATTGACGAATTGACCTTGTGAGATGGACGCCTAGGTTCATGAACATAACTCAGACGTGTCTGTCTCGGACGGAATCCACCGTTGGAGTCCGCCGCATCTACCGAAAGCTGCCACCCCTCTTTGGATCAACTATGGTCGCTTCGTCTGCGAAGCGGTCTCTCACGGTGTCGCCCGCGCAGCCCGGCAACACCCTGACCCTCACCAATCCGCCGTAGGGTGCGCTTCAGCGCACCACCCCTTGCGCGGCCCGCCACCGATGCCCGGCCTGCCGACTTTGCGCGCGCGCGGTTGCAAACCCGGTTATTCACCCCCAACCACCGCCGCCGATGGTTAACACCTGGTTACCAGAAAATCCCAACCCATTGATCCAAATCACTTTTCAAAAGTGTCCACATGCGGACACTCAAAACCCCTTGTAGGATGGGCAGTTCTGCCCATCTTCCCCGCCCCTCAGAAAACCCCTCAGAAAAACCCGCGCGGGATCAGGCGGTGTTCATAGGCCTCGCGCTCCAAACCCTCGCGGAAATCGGGGTGGGCGATACTGATCAACAGCTGTGCCCGTTCGGCCACCGTGCGGCCCTTGAGGTTTACGATCCCATGTTCGGTCACCACATACATCATGTCGGTGCGCGGCGTGGTCACGATGTTGCCGCGTGTCAGCGCCAGCACGATCCGGCTGCGCCTTTCGCCCCGCTTGTCATAGGTCGAGGCCAGGCACATGAAGCTTTTGCCACCCCGCGACGCATAGGCCCCCCGGACAAACTGCAACTGCCCCCCGGTGCCCGAGATGTGGCGGTGCCCGTCGCTTTCGGAGGCGGCCTGACCTTGCAGGTCGATCTGGGTGGTGTTGTTGATCGCCTTGACCCGGTCATTCTGCATGATGACATGCGGCATGTTGGTGTAATCGACCGGATGAAATTCGATGTCCGGGTTGTGGTGGATCGCGTCATACAGATACTGCGAGCCCAGCCCGAAACTGCAAACGATGCGGCCCGTGTCGATCTGTTTGCGCGCGCCACTGATCTTGCCCGCACGGTACAGGTCGATGATGCCATCGGTCAGCATTTCGGTGTGGATGCCCAGCTCGGAAATCGTGCTGTCGCGCAGCAGGGAACAGACCGCATTGGGCATGCCGCCGATGCCGATTTGCAGGCAATCGCCGTCCTCCAACTCCGCCGCGATCAGTTGGGCCACGGCGCGGTCAACCTCGGACGCGGGACCCTTGGGCAATTCGGGCAGGGCGGCGTTGTCGCCGGGGATGATGTAATCGACATCGCTGATATGCACCCCGGACCCCGGGCCACAGACCTGGGGCATGGTCGAACATTCCTCGACCACCACCAGCCGCGCCCGTTCGATCACCGCGCCGTGCCACAGGTTGGCGGGGCCAAAGTTGAAATAGCCATCCTTGTCCATCGGCGCGCATTTGAGGATCAGCATGTCCACCGGGTCGATGAAGCGGCGGTAGTAATCGGGGATTTCGCCCAGGTTCACCGGCAGGTAATGCGCAATGCCTGCATCATGCATCTTGCGGTCATGGCCGCTGAAATGGGTGGAAAACCAGAAGAACCGCGTGCCATCGGGGTCGGCGGCCAGCACGGCGCGGGGGCGGGCCGACAGGCAGGACCGGATCTTGACCCGGTGCAGATCGTCGCGCCGCAGGGCCAGGGCCGCGTCAAAGACGTCGGGCTGGCACAGCACCGCGCCATAGTCGAGCCACATGCCCGACTGCACCATCGCCGCCGCATCGGCCACCGAAATGCGCCGCCCCGGATTTTGCACCTGTCTTGCCATTGGTCCCCCCACCGTTTGGCGAATACTCAACCACGGGACCGCGCTGGGCAATAGTCGGAAAGCGACCTTTGCCACGTGGTTGCATGACGCAGTCATAACCGACTCACTGGCGGGGGCGGGCAAAGTTCGCTAAGTTTGTTCCTGATATGTTCACGGAACACCATGGCCTTTACCGAGCTTAGCGCCCTGTCCAACTTTACCTTCCTCACCGGGGCTTCGCACCCCGAGGAATACATGCTGCGTGCCGCTGAACTGGGGATGGACGGGCTGGCAGTGGCGGATGTCAATTCGGTGGCGGGCATCGTGCGCGCCCATACCAAGGCGCGCGAAATGGCACGGGATGGTGGGCCCAAGCTGCGGCTGATCCCGGCGGCGCGGTTGGTGTTGCGGGACGGGTTCACGGTGACCGCGCTGCCGCAGCACCGGGCGGGATGGGGCAATCTGTGTCGGTTGCTGACGCTGGGGCGCAGGCGGGTCGAGAAGGGGACTTGTGATCTGGGTCTGGCGGATCTGTTGGAGTGGGGGGCGGGGTTGGCGCTGATTCTGCACCCGTTGCAGGGTCGTCACAAATCGGCGGACAGCGGGTGGTTTTCGCAGGCGGAACGTCTGGCCGCGGCCCTGCCGGGCCAGTGCCACCTGCTGCTGGCCCCGCGCTATGACGGGCAGGACCTGCCCCGCTTTGCCCGCGAGGAGCGGTTGGCGCGGCGGTTGGGGTTGGCGACGGTCGCATCGGGCCAGCCCATGATGCACCACGGGTCGCGGCGCAAGTTGGCCGATGTGGTGACGGCCATCCGTCTGGGCCTGCGGATCGAGGATCTGGGCCAGAGCGCCGCCCCCCATGCCGAACAGCGCCTGCGGTCCGAGGCCGAGATGCTGCGGCTGTTTCGCGGGTTCGAGGGGGCGGTGCAGCGGGCGGGCGATCTGGCTGCGACCTTGGGGTTTTCGCTGGATGAGTTGCGTTATGAATACCCGTCCGAGGTGACGGGGGGCGAGACAGCCTCGGGGCGGTTGGAGCGGTTGGCGCGCGACGGGTTGAAGTGGCGCTATCCGGCGGGGGCACCGGACAAGGCGGAAAAGCAGATGGCGCATGAGTTGGACCTGATCGGCAAGCTGCGCTATGAGCCGTATTTCCTGACGGTGCATGACATTGTGCAATTTGCCCGCGACCGGGGCATCCTGTGTCAGGGGCGCGGGTCGGCGGCCAATTCGATTGTGTGTTATGCCTTGGGGGTGACGTCCGTCAGCCCCGAGGTGGGCACGATGGTCTTTGAACGCTTCGTCTCGGAGGCGCGGAACGAGCCGCCGGATATCGACGTGGACTTTGAGCATGAGCGGCGCGAGGAGGTCATTCAGCACATCTATGACCGCTATGGCCGCCACCGGGCGGGACTGTGCGCCACGGTGATCCATTATCGCGGCAAGCGGGCGGTGAGGGAGGTGGGGCGGGCGATGGGGCTGACCGAGGATACGCTGTCGGCCATTTCCAGTCAGATCTGGGGCTTTGGTGCGTCCAAGGCGATGAACGAGCAGCGGCTGGCCGAGATCGGGTTGGACCCGCAGGACAAGCGGTTGCAACTGACGCTGAGCCTGATTGACGAGATTCAGGGGTTTCCGCGTCACCTGTCGCAGCATGTCGGCGGGTTCATCATAACGGAAGGCCGTTTGGATGAACTGGTGCCGATTGAAAACGCCACGATGGAGGACCGGACCGTCATCTGCTGGGACAAGGATGACATTGATACGCTGGGCATACTGAAGGTCGATATTCTGGCGTTGGGGATGCTGTCCTGTATTCGCAAGGCGTTTGACCTGCTGAAGAAACACCACGCGGTGCGCTATTCGCTGGCGACGCTGCCGCCCGAGGACCCGCTGGTCTATGACATGCTGTGCGAGGCCGACAGTCTGGGGGTGTTTCAGGTTGAAAGCCGGGCGCAGATGAATTTCCTGCCCCGGATGAAGCCGCGCAGCTTTTATGACCTGGTCATTCAGGTCGCCATCATCCGGCCTGGCCCCATTCAGGGCGATATGGTGCATCCCTATTTGCGGCGGCGCAATGGGTTGGAGGTGGTGACATTCCCCTCGGACGATCTGGGACGCGTGCTGGGCAAGACGCTGGGGGTGCCGCTGTTTCAGGAACAGGCGATGCAGATTGCCATTATTGGCGCGGGGTTCACCCCGACCGAGGCGGACCGTTTGCGGCGGTCGTTGGCGACGTTCAAGAAACACGGGTCGGTCAGCGAGTTTCACGACCGCTTCCTGCAGGGCATGGCGGATCGGGGCTATCCTGCGGAATTTGCCGCGCGCTGCTTTGCCCAGATTGAGGGGTTTGGGTCATATGGGTTCCCCGAGTCTCATGCGGCCAGCTTTGCCTTGCTGGTCTATGCGTCAGCGTGGATTAAAAAGCATCATCCCGGCATCTTTGCCTGCGCGCTGCTGAACAGCCAGCCGATGGGGTTTTATGCGCCAGCACAGATTGTCAGGGATGCGCGGGAGCATGGGGTGGTGGTGCTGCCGCCCGACATCAACGAAAGTCAGTGGGACAGTGTGATGGAGGAGCGGGACGGCAAGTTGGCGCTGCGGCTGGGGTTCCGGCAGATCAAGGGCATGAATGAGGAGGAGGCCCAGTGGATCGTGGCGGCGCGGGGCAATGGATACCTGACCATCGAGGATGTCTGGCGGCGGGCGGGGGTCAGTCCAGCCATGGTGACGCGGTTGGCCGAGGCGGATGTCTTTGCCAGTTTGGGGGCAGGGCGGCGGGACGCGTTGTGGGCGGCCAAGGCGTTGACGGCCGAGGAGCCGTTGCCGCTGTTTGCCGGGGATATCGAGGGCGAGGGGATTGTGGAGCCTGCCGTTCAGTTCCGGGCGATGACCGAGGGCGAGGCGGTGGTGGAGGATTATGTATCCTACCGTCTGACCCTGCGCAGCCATCCTGTGGCCCTGTTGCGGCATATTCTGACGCCGGCGTGACCGCAAAGGGGGGGCCTTTTCAGGGGCCATCCAGACCCCTGAAAAGGCATTGCCATGGCGGGGGGAAACGGCTGTTCAAGGTGTCCAGATCTGGACATTATTGAAATTACAGCAATATCAGTGACTTGGGTATAACCGCCTAACCATTTGGTAACTTTTGGTTACCCGGGCGGCAGCGTTCCCTCTTTGTGGCATGATAGAGACAGGTTGCCGCTGATTTGTGGCAACCGCCCCCGACAAGCCGCCTCGTCCCGGTGTAAGCTGTTTGGAATTGTGCAGGGATTGTGCGAAGTAGACGGGGATTTCGGGACGCAAGGAGCAGACATGGTCGACGAAGTGGCGTGGCAGGATTTTGTGGCCCGGCAGGAAGTTGTGGTTGCGATGCGGTTTTCCTATTTCGGATCCTCCGGCTGGAAGGGCGATGTGTCCAAACAAAAGGAAATGCTGCTGGACCCGGCACGATTGAGGGCGCGTCTGGCGATCCTGAAATCCTTGGGCGTTCCGTCATTGGCGGCGCAAAGTGACCAGAACTATCATCTGATGGTCCTGTGCAGCGAGGATATGCCCGCCCCACTGCGCGCAGAGTTGGAGCAGGTTTGCAGCGATGGCCTGGGGGCTGACAGGGCCTCGGTCTGTCCGCGTCCGTTTGGCCGGGCCTCGAAGCATTTGTTGCAGTTTGTTCAGCAACGCTATGGCAAGGGGCCTGTCATTCAGACAGTGCTGGATGATGACGACGCCTTTGCCACCGATCTGATCGCCAGTGCCCGGCGCGAACTGGCCCTGTTGCCCGCCGACCTGAACGATGCCGAGGCGATGCGCTTTGTCTCGTTTGCCAATGGTTACGGGTTGGATATCAATGACCGCAAGGAGGGTGCGGCGGACCAGGCCGATTTCCCGCTGTACACCCACCGCTATCCCTGGATCAATCTGGGGCTGACCATGGTCAGCCATTCGACGGGCAAGAACCTGTATTCCATCGCCCATCAAAAGACGCCCACGCTGCACCCATCCCGGCTGGTCAAGGGCTCGCCGATGTTCGTGCGCACGCTGAACGGGTTGAACGATTCCCGGATCGAGGTGACAGACCGCTGGAAACCGATCGAGGATTGGCGCGGCAATGCCGCCGTGCTGGACCGG
>JANNAF010000077.1:0-1889 GCA_031384005.1 Rhodobacterales bacterium
GCAATCAAAGCCGCGCGCACCGACGGTGGCAAAATCGCGAGGGTAATACCCGACAGATAGATCATATCAAAACCTAACAGATCGGCAAGACTGGCTCCAATGCCGGAAAACAGCGTCTGCGCTGCAGAAGCCTCACGCCAATAGTGAAAAGACCGCTCACCCCTGTGGTCAGTTTCAATCGTATATTCGCCGGGAGGCAGGTTTCATGTTGCCCGATCAGGTCGCAGTTTATTCCCTCGGCATTAAAACGGTGCAGCATCTGCGTTGAAAAAGCATCCGTCCCAAGATTCGTGATGTAGCTGACATCGCAACCAAGCCGCGACAGGTAGACCGAGGTGTTAAGGGTGTCACCGTCAAAGCCAAGGCGTGCAGTGCCCTCCATAAGGTCAAAATGATTAAGCTCAATCATGCATTCGCCAATGCAGGCAAACTTCAAACGGGTCATTGGATCAACGATCGTTCACATAGCCATCAAGCAGTTCACTTGCGTCGGCAGCAAAGTAGTCGCGCCGCTCCGTGATCAGACGGCGGATAATGGTGAAAACCCGATCAATATGAATTTTCATCGCCGCGGCCGCGACCTCTGGCTCGCGTTGTTTCAGGCCGTCAACCACCGCAATGTGTTCGTTCAGCACCAAATCAAGATGGGTGACAAGCGGATAGGACATACGGCGCACACGGTCCAGCTGTGCTTTCGCGCCATTGATGATTTTCCAGATATAGGCTGATGCGCCGAATTCGCAGATCATCGCGTGAAACGCCTCGTCCAGAAGATAGAATTCATCAAAATCAGAATCCGCCGCCATACGTTTTTGCTGATGAAGATTAAAATCCAGTGCCCGCTCGAACTGTGGGGTCATACGGCTGGCGGCAAGGCGCACCACCTTCAGCTCTAACGCGTCACGCACAAGTTGGCCGTCAAACACGGATTGCAAGTCGATCTTGGACACATACGTCCCAGAGTTCGGGATCACCGAAACCAGATTCTCTGACTGCAACTGCAATATCGCTTCGCGCAAGGGCGTACGAGAGATGCCCAACTGGTCACAAATCAGTTTTTCATTGACGTTGATGCCGGGTGCAAAGTCTAGGTTAACGATGGCACGACGCATGATGCCGTAGACTTGCGATGTCTTTGGCAGCGCCGGATCGATCAGATTGATCAGATGTTCGGGCAGCCCCAATATACCGGCGTCCGTTGGGCCGTCTGCTTCGCGGTCTTTTTTTTTGGGTCGAGCCATGTTGTCCACCTTTTCCTGCAGCTATAGATAGCTGTGGAGTATCTACTTTGCAACGCCGCACCCTTACTGCGATCGCAACCGCTTTCAGATTACCGACACGCATCGCCGCGTTGACATAACATAAATACCAATATATTGGGTTGAAAGCAAGCTTGAGCCTGCCGATTCCCGGTTGTTTGCCTTGGCAAGAGACCAGCATCCTGAATTTGCATCGCTTTGCTTTAGCCAGGGTGAACATGCGGTGTGGTCGAGAGTCTCGTCAGGCAGAAAAAACGAACGAAAGGCCAAACCCAAGATGACACTGCGCGGAAAAACAGCCATGGTCACTGGGGCGGCAGGTGCGATCGGCGCGGCCATCTCACAGGCTTTGGCGGATCAAGGGGCCTTGGTCGTTCTGGTTGATATGGCGGCGGAGCCGACGCAGGCCGTGGCAAAAGTCGTTGGCGGACACGCCGTGATTATTGACCTGTCCGATGCGGCAGCGGTCGCTACCATGGCCGCAGATGTGCTAGCCCGGTTTGGGCGCATCGACATTCTGGTCAACAACGCAGGCATCCTGAACTTTGAAAGGATTGCGGCGACCTCGTTGCAGGAATGGCGCCGGGTGCACGGCGTCAACGTCGATGCCGCGTTTCTTCTGGCGCAGGC
>JANNAF010000080.1:0-20829 GCA_031384005.1 Rhodobacterales bacterium
TCAAATTCGGTCTTTTCTTCGACCACTTCGGCCACAGCGGCCGGACCAGCGGCCATCATGACGGCGCCACCGGCTGCCGGCTCGATGCCGTACTTGTCTTTCAGGATCGCCTTCAGTTCCACTGCCTGCAGCAGGGTCAGACCAACGATATCTTCTGCGAGTTTGTTCAGATCAGCCATTTTTCATTCCGTTCAGGTTTGAGATTGATTCCAACGCGGCGGAGGATTCCGCCCCGGTTTTCAGGTTGCTCAGGCGGCTTGCCGCTCCTCGATCGTCGAGAGGATGCTTGCGATTGCCGAGGCAGGCCCACCAATGGCGCCAGCGATGTTCGACCCGGGCGCACCGATGCAAGCCGCGATCGAGGCAATAACCTCTTCGCGCGACGGCATGGCAGCCACGGCTTTGACACCGGCGGCATCCAGAACCGCATCGCCCATCGACCCGCCAAGGATGACGAACTTGTCGTTCGTCTTGGCATAGGCCTCGCAGACCTTCGCCGCAGCGACAGGGTCTTCGGAATAGGCGAGCACGGTCATGCCCATAAGCAGGTTACCCATCTTGACGCCGGGTTTCCCATCCAGGGCGATCTTGGCGAGCTTGTTCTTGGCAACGCGGACCGACCCACCTACTTCACGCATCTTGGCGCGGAGGGTCTGCATCTGCGCAACTGTCATACCGGTGTAGCGGGCGACCACTACCACGCCAGAGCTTGCGAAGACTTGGCCGAGTTCATCGACCACTTTCCCTTTTTCAGCTCTATCCACAGTTTCACTCCAATTTGGGGGTTTCCCCCCGGCTCATGTTTGCCCGTCTTGCAACGGGCGTTCGGGTCCGTAACAGGTTCCCGAGCCCAAGATCACCAAGGTGGTGACATCAATCTCGTTCCCCATCTCAGGCAGGACATTAAGACGTTTGCGCGTCCCCCACCGTCTCGGACAGGATAGGGCGTTTCCGCCCCACCAACATCCCCTTGTTGCCAAAGGGAATTTCTTGTCGCAGCGGTGGGTTGGCACCCACCCTACGCATCACGGGTAGGGTGGGTGTCAACCCACCGCCCCTCTTACTTTGCTGTAGCCGAAGCCAGGTCCACCGAAACGCCCGGACCCATCGTCGATGCCAGCGACACCTTCTTGAGGTAGGTGCCCTTGGCGCCCGTGGGCTTGGCGCGGGTGACGGCTTCCACAAAGGCGCGGATGTTCTGAGCCAGCTTCTCGTCCGAGAACGAGACCTTGCCAATACCGCCATGGATGACGCCGGCCTTTTCGACCTTGAACTGCACTTCACCACCCTTGGCAGCGGCGACGGCGGTTTTCACGTCCATCGTCACGGTGCCAACCTTGGGGTTCGGCATCAGGTTGCGCGGGCCCAGGATCTTGCCCAGACGACCAACCAGCGGCATCATGTCCGGCGTTGCGATGCAACGGTCGAACTCGATCTTGCCGGACTGGATGGTTTCCATCAGGTCCTCTGCGCCGACGATGTCTGCACCAGCGGACTTGGCTTCGTCAGCCTTGGCGCCACGGGCGAACACGGCCACGCGGACGGTCTTACCGGTGCCGTTCGACAGGGCAACCACACCACGGACCATCTGGTCGGCGTGACGCGGGTCAACACCCAGATTCATCGAAATTTCCAGCGTCTCGTCGAACTTGGCCGTGGCCCCGCTCTTGATCAGCTTCACAGCTTCTTCAACAGCCAGCAGGGTCTTGCCGTCAAAGGCGGCACGCGCAGCGGTCGTACGTTTTCCAAGCTTTGCCATGATTTACCCCTTGACCTCGATACCGCAGGACTTGGCAGACCCAAGGATGATCTTCATCGCCGCTTCGATCGAATTGGCGCTCAGATCCTTCATCTTGGTTTCGGCGATCTTGCGTACCTGTGCCACGGTGACGCTGCCCGCGACGGTGTGACCCGGCTTGACCGAACCCTTGGCGCGGTTGCGCTTGCCGACCAGCGGCAGACCAGCGGCCTGCTTGAGCAAATACGCTGCCGGAGTGGTCTTGAACTCCAGGCTGAACGATTTGTCCTGATAATAGGTGATCACGACAGGCGTCGGGCTGCCCAGCGGCAGATCGGCGGTCTTGGCGTTGAATTCCTTGACGAACATCATGATGTTCAACCCGCGTTGACCCAAGGCAGGGCCAACCGGCGGGGACGGATTGGCTTGACCCGCCTTCACTTGCAGCTTCAGGCTGCCGATAATCTTCTTGGCCATCTGGCCTCTCCTTCAATCACTGTGCCCGAAGGCACGGTTTAGTGGTTCGGTCCGCGACCCCTGATCTGGTCAGGACGCTCGCCTCCCACGCGATGGGCCCCTTACGGGACCCCTACACTCACATCCCCTTGGAGACCTGAGTGAATTCCAATTCCACAGGCGTCGACCGACCAAAGATCGATACGGACACCTTCAAACGGTTGTGGCTCTCGTCCACTTCTTCGACCATACCGTCAAAGCCTTCGAACGGGCCGTCGGTCACCTTGACACGCTCGCCAATGTCGAAACGGATCAGGTTGCGCGGGGCGGCTTCGCCCTCTTCGACACGGTTCAGGATCTGGTTCACCTCGGCGTCGCGCATCGGCATCGGCTTGCCCTGCGGACCCAGGAACCCAGTCACCCGGTTGATCTGCGAAATCAGGTGATAGCCCTTGTTCGACATCTCCATCCGCACCAGCACATAGCCGGGCATGAAACGCCGCTCGCTTGTCACCTTCTTGCCGCGCCGCACTTCGATCACTTCTTCCGTCGGCACCAGCACTTCGGAAATTTCTTCCTCCAGACCGGCCTCAGCGACGGCAGTCTTGATCTGCTCGGCCACTTTCTTCTCGAAGTTCGAGAGAACTGAGACCGAATACCAGCGCTGTGCCATTGCTACTCACCTTGTCATCTGCCCTGCCGCAGCAGAGAAGTCTTTTCATTTCATGCGGATGAACCGCAAACCCAGAACAAAAAACAGCGCGCCGCCGAATCGCTGCGCGCCGATTACCCTGTGAACCTCAGGCGGGATAGCCTTGCTGCCCCCCCAGATCAAGGGAAATCGGCCCGGACTGGCGGCAAACCGCCAGTCCTGAAAGTCAGTGGAACGCGTTCAGCACAAAGGTCAGGCCAGACCGGATGGCCAAATCAACCAGCGAAAAGAATGTGGCAGTCAACGCTGCCATGATGAACACCATGACAGTTGTCAGCACCACTTCGCGCCGGGTCGGCCAAACGACCTTGGCCACTTCGGACCGGACCTGCTGGATGAACTGGATCGGATTGGTGGTGGCCATGGCTGTGGTTCCGCATATAAGGACTGTCGCCAGATACGCGCTTGGCCGGATGAATTCAAGGGCTTCGCGGGGTGCAGGTGACCCCGTCCCGCAATCGCCCCGTCATGGCCCCAATCCCCCCACATTCGGCGGTCAGGTTGATGCCTTGTGTCCGTGACCAGTGGGGGTGAACCGTGTCCGCTACATCACATGAGGATTTTCACGCAAGGCTAGACCGGATCCGTGCCCAGTCGGGCCAAAGCGTCGTGATGGTTGGTCAGGACGAACAGCATGTCCTGACGCGCAAGGTTGTGGTGCAGCAGTCACGCGGCCGCGAAATCGCCGGCAACCTGCTGTATCCAGCCTCGCTGCTGGGCGCGGTTCTGTTGGGTATGCTGGCCGTGGCCGTCAGCCATTATGTCCGGTTTCACCTGATGTCCGGGGCCGTGACACCCACTGATCCCGACACCGAAATGCTGATGGTCGGCGGCATTGGCATTGCGGCATCATTTGTCATGTCGCAGATGTTCCGGCTGACCTCGGGCCTTCAGCGGTGCTTGCAGGGGGTCGGCGTTTTCCTGATGGTCTGCACGTTTCACAACCTGCCCCATTGGCTGCCCGGCCCAATGGCCGCCGCCTTTTCGCCCAGCTATGTGGAAACCATGGTCGCCGCATCCCCGCCGAACTCATTCCGGTTCAGCGGCAACTATTTCCCATTGTTCGTGGCAACTGACGTCCCCGCTGACACCGCCACCGGCGCGTTCCCGGCAGACGAAGCCGCCCAACCCACCGCAGCTCCGTCAGCCGAGCCCAAAAAGATGCCCATTCTGCGCAAAGGCGGCAAGATTGTTCAGGGCGGCTGACGCCACCCCGCCCCTAAACCGCCCCGCTCTTACACACTCAAACAGATATACTTCATTTCCATGTAATCCTCGATGCCATGGTGACTGCCCTCGCGGCCAAGGCCCGATTGCTTGACCCCGCCAAAAGGTGCCACCTCGGTGCTGATCAACCCGGTGTTGACCCCCACCATGCCGTATTCCAGCGCCTCTTGAACCCGGGTGATCCGGCCAATGTCACGGGCATAAAAATAGCTGGCCAACCCATAAATCGTGTCATTGGCCAGCGCGATGATTTCTTCCTCGGTGTCAAACTTGAACAACGGCGCCAGCGGGCCAAAGGTTTCCTCGGTCGCGACCTTGGCCGTCGGCAAAACCCCCGTCACAACCGTCGGCTGAAAAAAGGTGCCGCCCAGCGCATGGCGCGCCCCGCCCATCACGACCTTGCCACCACTGGCGACAACATCCGCGATATGCTCCTCGACCTTGGCCACCGCATCCATGTTGATCAGCGGCCCGGTGGTCACCCCCGCGGTCAACCCATCCCCGATCGACAGCTTGCTGACGGCCAAGGCCAGCTTTTCCGCAAACGCGTCATAGACCCCGGCCTGCACATAAATCCGGTTGGCACAGACGCAGGTTTGCCCGTTGTTGCGGAATTTTGAAATCATCGCACCTTCGACGGCACGGTCCAGATCGGCATCGTCAAACACGATGAACGGCGCGTTGCCGCCCAGTTCCATCGAACATTTCAACACCTGTTCCGCCGCCTGCCGCAGCAGGATGCGGCCCACCTCGGTGGACCCGGTAAAGGTCAGCTTGCGGATTTTCGGGTTCTCGCAGAACTCCTTGCCGATCTCGGACGACCGTTTCGAGGTGATCACCGAAAACAACCCGGCAGGCACCCCGGCGCGTTCGGCCATCACGGCCAGCGCAATGGCGGACAGCGGCGTTTCGGCGGCGGGACGCGAAACCATGCCGCACCCTGCGGCCAGCGCCGGGGCCACCTTGCGCGCGATCATCGCGTTCGGGAAATTCCACGGCGTGATGGATGCGGCCACACCGATCGGCTGCTTGATCACCGTGATACGCTTGTCGCGCTGATGGCCGGGGATCGTCTCGCCGTAGATGCGCTTGGCCTCCTCACCGAACCATTCGATATAGGACGCGCCATAGGCAACCTCGCCCTTGGCCTCGGCCAGCGGTTTGCCCTGTTCGGCGGTCAGGATCGCGCCAAGGTCATCCAGATTTTCCATGCACAGATCGTACCATTTGCGCAAAATGGCGGCGCGTTCCTTGCCCGTCCGGGCCGCCCATTCGACGCGCACCTTGTCGGCCATCGCAATGGCGCGGGCGGCATCGGCGCGGGTCAGGTCGGGCACCCGGGCAATCACATCGCCACGCGCCGGGTTCATCACTGCAAACGTCGCCCCATCCGCCGCATCCACCCATTCCCCCGCGACATAGGCCTTGTTCGGCAGCAGGCTGGGGTCTTTCAACAAAGCGCGCAGATCAGTCACGGAATCGAGCATAGGGGCCTCCCATTTCACGGTTCCCCATGCAATGCAGGACGGGCGCGGAAAAGTCCATATCCGTGCGGCATAGTTTGATCAAATCGGGGGGCAAATGGACCGCACAGTGGATATCGACCGCGCCTATCAAAACGGCGCCTTTATCGCGGGGTCCGAGGCGATGCCCGCCACATGGGCCGCGCAGGCCGCCACTTTCCGGGCCACGGCGCGGGCCGATCTGGGGCTGGAATATGGTCCGGGCGAACGGCAGCGCTTTGATCTGTTTCACCCCGACGCGGCACCGAAGGGGCTGCTGGTATTCATCCACGGCGGCTATTGGATTAGGTTTGACCGCGAGATCTGGTCCCACCTTGCGGCGGGGGCGCTGGCGCGGGGCTGGGCGGTGGCCATGCCGTCCTATACCCTGGCCCCGCAGGCCAGCATCCCCCAGATCACCACCGAGATCGTGCAGGCAGTGGCGACGGCCAGCGCCCGTGTGGCGGGTCCGGTTGTGGTGACCGGCCATTCGGCAGGCGGGCATCTGGCGGCGCGTATGGGCAACATCGGCCCCGAACGGGTGGCGCGGGTCGTGCCGATCTCACCCGTGGCAGAACTGTCGCCGCTGATGCACACCACCATGCAGACCGATCTGCACCTGACGCCCGCCATCTGTGCCGACGAAAGCCCGGCCCGCATGGCCACGCGCTGCCCCGCCCATGTCTGGGTCGGCGCACAGGAACGCCCTGCCTTTTTGTGGCAGGCGCGCCTGTTGTCCGAGGAATGGGCCTGCCCGTGGACCGCCCACCCCGACCGTCACCATTTCAACGTGATCGACGACCTGACGGATCCCAATTCGGCCCTGACCGGGGCCTGCCTGAACGGGCTGTAATCACTTGGCGTCGAACGTACCCAGCTTGGCAAAGTCGATCAGGCTGACCACCGGCATCATCTCTGCGGTCGTGGCACCCTGCGCGGTGAACAGCACGCGGTTGCCCGCCAGCGTGTTCAACGTGTTTTCGCTGTCCAAAATCGCCTGATCCCCGACCTTTACCACCTTGCCCATCAGCGCCATCATCTGCGCATTGCCCAGCATCGCCCCCATCGAGGCGACCATCGGATTGTCGGCCAGCAGCGTGACGGTAAAGGACACCGACCCGTCTGCATTGGCATAACGCATCTCGACCCCGGCCCCACCACCCATCATGCCAAACCCGGCCGCAAAACCTTCGGACACTTCAGCGGTCCAACCATTGGGGGCCGGCGGCAGTTGCGCCTGCAACAGCGCGGATTGCCGGGTTGCAATCGCCTGACCCGCCATGGCCATCGCGGTGCTGGTCCCCGCCAGATCACCGGCGGCATAGGCATCCATGGCTGCCTCCAGGGCGTCCGTCACCTCGTCGGCCCGCAGCGGCACTGATGTCCCGGCCAGCACTGCGCCAATCGCAACCAATTTGAAAATTGAACCCGACATGCGTTGCTCCTGTGAAAATATCACAAGACAATAACGCGACCACGGATCAACGCAATCTGTCAGTTGCTGGCGTGCATCCGCTCGATATAGCTGCGCATTTCCTCGGCCTCGTGGCGGGCATCGCGCAGACCCTCCATGGCGGCGCGCAATTCGGCATCGGTCTGGGCGATCTGGTTCAGCAACTCGGCCTCGCGCTGTTCCAGATACAGGATGGCCTGATCGCGGGTCTCCTCGGCCTCGTGCAGGCTTTGGGCCAGACGGTCCATCTCGGCCATATCGCCGCCTGCCACACGGGTAAAGCGGTGCAACAGCCAATAGGTGAACCAGCCAAGGCTGAACGCCAAAAGCAGGATGATCGCGATGGCAATGGTGAATTCGGTACGGTTCATTGTGCGTCCATCTCTTGCCTGTCAACCGCGCGGGGTCAAGGGCAAGGCATCATTCTTTGGGCCGGGATTTGGGGCGATCGGTCTTTTCCTTGGGCGCAAGCGAGGGGCCGTCCTCGGCAGGTGGCACCACCTCCCCCTCGGGCAAGGGGGCCGCCGTCGCGGTCTCAGACGCGCCGATCAGCGTGAATTCGATCCGCCTGTTCGCCTCGCGCCCCGCTTCGTCGCCATTGTCGGCAATGGGCACGCCCTCGCCATAGCCAACAGCCCGCATCCCCGACACATCGACCTGACGGCCCTGCAAGGCAACCATGACCGCCTCGGCCCGCGCCTGGCTTAGCGCCAGGTTGCCGCCATCGGACCCTTGGGCATCGGTGTGCCCGGCAATTTCAATCGTGACACGCGTGCAGTTCTTCAACCCCTTGGCCAACGCGTCCATGACGGACCCTGACGCCGCATCCAACTCGGCCGAGCCGGGGTCAAATCTGATCTTTTTGGCCGCCACCACGGCCACCATCGCCGCATGACATTCCTGCGGCGTAGGCAGGGCGGCCAGCGGGTCCAGCTCCTTGTCATAGGTCACGTTGACCTTGAATGTCTTGCCCTGACCCAACCAGTCCGACAATGTCTGCGATATCTTGGCCGATGCGCCCTGCGACCCTGAAACCCCGGCCACTTCGACCGTATCGGGCCGCACCAACAGGGTCCCGTGGTCCAGTTGCGCCAAGGATTGCAGCCCCGCCAACACCCGCTGCGGCCAACCGTCCGGCGCCGCAGGGTCCAGAACGGTTGCAACATAGACATTGCTGGCACCAAACCGCGCCCGGGCAAAACTGGCCACGGCGGCCTGCACCCGATCATCGGTCACCCGCCCGCGCAATTCGACACGGTGGGTTTCGGCGGCCAGCGTGGCGGTGAATTCGATGGGCCCTGCCACCGTCGCCGTCGCCTTGTTCGGCATCTTGGCATCCAACGAAAACACATCTGGCAAGGCCGACCGCAATTCACCGATTTCGCGGTCAAAGACGGCTTGGGTGACCGTCTCGCCGGCCAACAGCGTGACATCGGCATCCGAAAAGGTCACCGTGCCACTGCCCAGTTTGCCCAGAGTCAAAATCGCAGCACTTGTCGCATCGGCCCACGACGGACTGGGCACACCCAAACCCACGGTGCAGCGCATCGCGCCTTCTGCCCCAGCCTGCCGTGCAGCGGCCAAAATCCGGTCGCGAGCGCGGTCGCTGTCGGCAGAACAGGCGTCAAACCGCGCCGCCCCCTCGCCCAGAACAAAGCGCAAGGTGAACGGCGTCAGCACGGGGCGCGGGGCGGAAATGCTGGTCAAAACGGCCAAACCTTCTGGCGTCGCCTTGACAATTTCCGCCTCGAACGCGCGCTTTTCCGCCTCACTGGTTGCAATGGCAGTGATCACCACCCCAGTTTCCGAAACCGATATTTTCGAATTTGGCAGCAGTTCCAGCGCCACAATCCCCATGTCCAGCGCCGCATCCCAGCCCTCGGGCGTGGGATAGGCTGCCGTTTGCATCATGTCGATTTGCGGCGCATTCTGGGTCAAACGCTCGGTCGCCTCGGCCAGCCGGTCCTTGGCGGGACCATCGGGCACCAGCCCGATCAGTTGCACATCCGCTCCGTTGCGCAGCATCTCGATCGAAAACCGCGGTGCGGCGATGACTCGGGCCGGCTCGACCTCGAACCCGTCGCGCAGACGGCCCGAATCAACGACTGACCCGGCCAGGTTCATGGCGGAAAATCGCATCGCCTCAGTCGGGGCAGTGCCGGACAGGTTGACGATCAACCCATCCGCCTCGACGGCGGCCCATGTGTACCCTTCGGCCATCAGGCGGGTGTTGACCGCCGCAGCAGACCGCGCCTCGACGACATGGGCCATGCCCCATGACAGCACAACTGCCAGCACTGCCGCCGCGACAAAAGCCGCGAACGCCAGCAGACCCGCGCTGGGGGATCGCGGGGCCGCCGCAGGTGGCAGGTCCTCGGGGGACAGGTTTGGGTCGGTTACATCGGCCACTGTGGCGCCTTGGTCCTTGCATCACGATTGGCCTTGGCCATCACGGATCGACCCTTACGCGCAGCGGCGGGCAGGATCAATCAGACCACCGCCGCAGCGGCAAGAAACAGCGCAGGAACAAGCCCCGCATTACGATTGGCGCGGAACGTGACCAGACACGACGCCGGGTCATCAACCGTCAACCCCCGCATCTGCAACGTCATGTGCCAGCCAAAGGCCCAAACCCCCGCCAAGGCCAGCCCCAGGGCCGGCAGGCTGACCTCTTGTGCCACCACCAGTGTCACCGATGCCGCCATCAGCACGACGGTCGCCCCGATGAACCCCCACAACCACGGCCGCGTGGCGTCACCAAACAGCCGCGCCGTGGATTTCACCCCGATCAGCGCGTCATCCTCGCGGTCCTGATGGGCATAGATCGTGTCGTAATACAGCGTCCACGCAATGCCCGCCGCATACATCAGCACCGCCGCCGCCGTGATCCGCCCCGAATGGGCCGCATAGGCCAGCAGCGCCCCCCAATTGAACGCCAGCCCCAAAAACACCTGCGGCCACCACGTGAACCGCTTGGCAAAGGGGTAAATCGCCACCAGCGCCAACGACGCAATGCCCAAGCCAATGGCGATCCCGTTATAGGTGAACAGAATGACCGCCGCGACCAGCGCCTGCACCGCCATCCACACCACCGCCTGACCGACACTGACCTGCCCCGATGGCAACGGCCTGCTGCGCGTCCGCGCCACCTGTGCGTCAATGTGGCGGTCAGAAATGTCGTTCCACGTGCAACCCGCACCCCGCATCAAAAACGCCCCCACCGCACAGGACAGCGCCAGCCACAGATCCCACCTGCGAAACCCATCCTGCAAAGCGGCCAGCGCCAGTCCCCAGAAACACGGGATCAACAACAACCACGTCCCGATGGGGCGGTCGGCCCGCGACAACCGCAAATAGGGCCGTGTGACGGCAGGGGCATACAGGTCCACCCAATTTCCCGGCGGGGCGTCCGAAACCTTGGCGTCACCCTCTGGCGTTTGGATCGGGTCGGACATATTCTGCTCGCATGTCAGAGACTAAGGTCAGACTCTTTGTAGATCAGTCGCTGGCGATGGGGCAACCCGTCGCGGTGTCCGAATTCCATGCAAACTATCTGTTCAACGTCATGCGACTGACGCCGGGCGCCGCGGTCGCCCTGTTCAATGGCCGCGACGGCGAATGGCGGGCCACCGTGGACCAGGCCGGAAAACGGCGCGGCGTTCTGACCTGTCAGACCCAGACCGCCCCCCTGCGCCTGCCGCCCGACCTCTGGCTGATCTTCGCCCCGATCAAAAAGGCCCGCAGCGATTTTATCGTGGAAAAGGCCGTCGAACTGGGTGCCGCCCGCATCCTGCCCGTGCAAACCTGCTATACCAACGAACGCCTGCGCCAAGACAAACTGGCCGCCCACGCGGTCGAGGCTGCTGAACAATGCGGCGCCACCTTTGTTCCGCCCGTGGCCGAGTTGATCCCGCTGGATAAACTGTTGTCGACATGGCCCAGCGACCGCCGCCTGCTGTGGTGTGACGAGGCGCTGAACGCCCCCACCACCCTGACCGGCCCGCGCGGCGGCAAATGGGCCATCCTGATTGGCCCCGAAGGCGGCTTTGCCCCCGACGAACAAACCCGCCTGCGCGCCCTGCCCCAGATTGCCCCGCTGTCGCTGGGCCCGCGTATATTGCGCGCCGATACGGCTGCGGTTGCCGCGCTGACCCTGTGGCAGGCGGCGCTGGGGGACTGGGGATGACACCCGATTACCGCATGTGGCTGATCCAACAGGGCTATCCCGGCAAGACCATCTCGGACCGCATGGCAGAACTGACCCGGATCGAAACGCATTATGGCAGTGTCGACGATTGCGTTCGGCGCGGCGAATATGACGCACTGATCCAAACCCTGACCTATTCGACCGACGATGCCCGCCAAAGCCGCCCCAACCCGACCCGGTTCGTGATCCGGGGCGATCTGCGCACCAACCTTGCCACCTACAAGGCGGCATTGCGGCTGTACAAACGCTATCTGGAGACCGGTCCCGGCGCCTGATCCACGGGGTGGGCGGATCAAACCAGCCGCCCGGCCACCGTAACGTCTTGCATTACCCGGACCCTGCGCCCAAGTTTGCCTAACGTTGCGCCCCCAAAGGAACCGCAGACATGTCCCTGATCCGCCCCGAAGTCACCGACCTGATCTGGCGCGCCCGAGAGGTGATCTGGGCCGGGCTGGTCGTGGGGGCCAGCCTTTGGCTGATGTCATCGGGCGGCTATATCCTGTTTCCCTTGGGGTTTGCCATTGGCGGCATCGGGCTGGTTCTGGCCGTGACCGCGTTTCGTCGGATGCGGTTTGACCAGGCCGTCGGGGCCCCCGGTCTGGTTGAATTGGACGAGGCGCAAATCGGTTACCTTGGGCCCGGTGCAGGCGGGTTCATCAACCTGCCCGACCTGGTGGAACTGCGCCTGCTGTCGCTGCGCGGCCGCCGCGTCTGGCGCCTGAAACAGGCCGACGGTCAGGCCCTGCTGATCCCGGTCGATGCCAAGGGGGCCGACCGGCTGTTTGACGCCTTTGCCGGGCTGCCCGGCATGGATACCGGGGCCCTGGTTGGCGCGCTTGGCCAGCCCGATCATGTGGGCGAAAATGCCATCATGCTTGCGGCCGAGACAAAGGTGATCTGGCGGCGTGCGGGCAAGGGGCTTGTTGCAGGTCGATAACGATTTGTGATCCATGCAGCGGCGGCCTTGACTCGGCGGCGCAGTCAAGACACCTCTACCGCCTGTCAAAACACACTCGAAAGGCCTGCCCCCATGTCCATTCCACAGTCTGGCGGCGGCCCAATCGAAGATTTTGCCCAATTGGCCGCGCTTTTGGAATCCGGCAACAAGCCGAAATCCGATTGGCGCATCGGCACCGAACATGAGAAGTTCGGCTGGCTGACCGACACCCGCAAACCCCTGCCCTATGGCGGTGACCGCTCGATCTCGGCCCTGTTTGCGGGCTTGCGCGACCAGCACGGCTGGACGCCGATTGCCGAAGGCGACAACATCATCGGCATGACCCGCGACGGGGCCAATATCTCGCTGGAACCGGGCGGGCAGTTCGAACTGTCGGGTGCCGCGCTGGGGAACATGCATGAGGTTGCCAGCGAACTGCAAACCCATCTGGATGAAGTGCGCGGCATCGCAGACCCGCTTGGGATCAGGTTCATGGGGATCGGTGCTGCCCCCGAGTGGACAGGCGCGGACATGCCCGTGATGCCCAAGGGTCGGTACCGCCTGATGACCGATTACATGGGCCGCGTCGGGACCCATGGCACCCAGATGATGTACCGCACCTGCACTGTGCAGGTGAACCTGGATTATGCCAGCGAAGCGGACATGGTGAAAAAGCTGCGCGTGGCGCTTGCGTTGCAGCCCGTTGCAACCGCCCTGTTTGCCTCCTCGCCGTTCTTTGACGGCGGGCTGAACGGCCATAAATCATGGCGTTCGCGTATCTGGCGCGGTCTGGACAACAGCCGGACCGGGATGTTGCCCTTCGCCTTTGACGGTGATTTCGGGTTTCAGGCCTATGTCGATTGGGTTTTGGATGTGCCGATGTATTTCGTGTACCGCGACGGCAAATACATCAACGCCCTTGGCCAGTCGTTTCGCGATTTCCTGAATGGCAAACTGCCCGCCCTGCCCGGCGAAAAACCCACGCTGTCCGACTGGGCCGACCACATGACCACGGTATTCCCCGAGGCGCGGGTCAAGAAATACATTGAAATGCGTGGCGCTGATTGTGGCGATCAAGCCCATATCAACGCCCTGCCCGCCTTTTGGGTCGGCCTGATGTACGATCAGACCGCGCTTGATGCCGCTTGGGACCTTGTCAAAGGTTTCGACACCGAAACCCGCGAGGCTCTGCGCGTGGACGCCTCGGTGCGCGGTTTGCAGGCGCAGTCGGGGGATGCCAAACTGCTGGACCTTGCCCGCGCGGCCGTGGGCTTGTCCCATGCCGGGCTGGCGGCAAGGGGCTTGGGCGAGGAGGCGTTCCTCGGGCCTTTGGTGCAGTCGCTGGTGCTGGAAGAGGTGCAGGCCGACCGCTGGTTGAAAATGTTCCATGGCGCATGGGGCGGGGATCTGCGGCATATCTACGAGGCCTGCAGTTTGTGACACACCCCGGGGAGGTTTCACACCTCCCCGGACCCCTCCGTGGGATATTTGCGCAGCGAGGATGGGGTAGGTTTCGGCAGATCGGGCGGCAGGGCGGGGTTCACTCCGCCATCCCGGTGGCTCAAGCGCGGCAAGATGTTAACGGGGGCTTAATTTTAAAAGCGAAGCCACTGATATTACAAGGATTTTTACTGCGTCCGCGCGGGGGACATTCAGGTCTTTTTCTGCCCGATCCGGGGTTCCGTGCCGTTCTTGATCCGCTCAAGATTGGACCAGTGCCGGACATAGACCAACAGGGTCAGGGCCATCACCATCAGCATCATCTGTCCTTGTTGAAACACGATCAGCCATAAGGTGGCCAGTGCTGCGGCTGTCAGCGCCGCCAGTGAGGATATCCGGGTGATCGCCGCTGCAACCGCCCATGTGGCGCAACAGGCCAGCCCCACCCGCCAATCCAGTGCCAGCAAGGTGCCAAGGAACGTCGCCACACCTTTGCCGCCGCGAAAGCCCAGCCATACCGGAAAAAGATGGCCCAGAAAGCTGCCCAAGGCTGCCAGTTGGGCCGCATCTTCGCCCACCAGGGCGCGCGCGATCAGGACCGCGACCGCCCCCTTTGCCGCATCCAGCACCAAGGTGGCAGCCGCCGCCCCCTTGTTCCCGGTCCTCAGAACATTGGTCGCCCCGATGTTGCCCGACCCGATGGCCCGCAAATCCCCCAGGCCCATCATCCGGGTGATCACAATGCCAAACGGCACTGACCCCAGCAAATAAGACAGCACCGCCACCGCCATCATCATGCCCGCGGGCGAGGTGAAATCTGGCATCATCTACCCCCTGAACACCTGAACACCGCCAACCCAGGTCGCCAGCACCTTACCCTCCATCCGCTGCCCGTCAAACGGGGTGTTCTTGGATTTGGAGTGCAGGGCAAAACGGTCCAGCAAAAATGGCGCATAGGGGTCGAACAGCACCAGATCGGCAGGCGAACCTTCGGCCAGCCGCCCCTGCGCCAACCCCAGCCGGTGCGCGGGGTTCAGGCTTAGCGCCCGCCACAACACCGGCAAAGAAACCTCACCGGAATGATAGAGCCGCATCGCCGCAGGCAGCAGGGTCTGCAAGCCGACAGCGCCCGACGCTGCCTCCTCGAACGGCAACCGTTTGCTTTCCTCATCGGCGGGGGTGTGGAAGGAGCTGATCACATCAATGACCCCCTCCGCCACCGCCTGCACCATCACCACCCTGTCATCCTCTGACCGCAGCGGCGGGGTAAGCTTGAAGAAGGTCCGGTAATCCCCGACGTCCAACTCGTTCAGCGTCAGATGGTGGATCGACACGCCCGCCGTCACATCCAGCCCGTTCCGCTTGGCCCGCGCGATGGCAGGCAGGCTGCGCGCCGTGGTGATCTGATCCGCATGATACCGCGCGCCGGTCATCTCGACCAACCCCAGATCGCGGTCGAGCCCAATCCGCTCGGCCATTGGCGACACCGACGGCAACCCGCGCAAGCTGGCAAACTTCGAATTCGTTGCCGCCGCCCCCGCTGTCAGCCCCGGCTCCTGCGGATGGCCCACCACCAAAGCGCCCAGACTGCGGGCATAGACCAGGGCCCGCGCCAAAGCCTTGGTGTTGGTCGAGACATGGAACACATCGGTAAAGGCCACGGCGCCTGCATCGAGCAGAAACCCGATCTCGGTCATTTCCTCGCCCATCCGCCCCTTGGTCAGCGCCGCCATATGCCGGATGCGAACCACCGATTCCGCCGCCCGCCGCGTCACAAATTCCAGCGTTTCTGGCGTATCAATCGACGGCGACGTATCCGGCCGCGCCACAATCGTCGTCACCCCCCCCGCCGCCGCCGCGAGGCCCGCCGAGCGGAACGACTCCTTATGCCGCTCCCCCGGTTCGCCAATCTTGACCCCCCAATCGACAATCCCCGGCGCCAGGCACATTCCCTCACAGTCCAGCACCTGCGCCCCCTTCGGAGCCGCCCCCCGCCCGACGATCACGCCATCCTTGACGGTCAGGGAACCAAAGGATTCCGTCCCCGCCTCAGGGTCGATCAGGCGGGCGTTGGTGAGGTGGAGGGTGGTCATTCTTTAGCCCCTGCTTTCAAGGCAGCGTCCATTGCGGCCCTTATCTCGATTTCATCAAGCCCGACGAAGAATACGGCTCCCTGCTTGAGGGCTCCGAACCTCAACTTTCCGAAGAATGTCTCCCGTACGACTTTGTCCCTTAGCTCGATGGACCGAACTTGATCGGGTTTCCTGGGCGTTGTCGCGAATGCGCGGATGGAACTGATGGCGTACCGTTGCGGCAATTTGTCGTTCTTCGAAATGAAGATCATCCGAATAATGAACCCACTACAAAAGGTGCAGACGGCGGCCAAGGGCCACATCATCCAGAAATCGCGTGCACAATGGAGCGTTGGAGCTTGAGAGCAATACTCGGCGACGTTTAAAGTCCTGGGAGCCACCGATGCAAAAAAAAGTGCCGATCCGAAGAGAATGACTGCCCAGCGAACATAAGTGCTCATCCACACTGAATGCGGTTTCTTGGCGGCCCACAACAATTCCTCGCCCGGTTGCAAGTTGAGATCCCAAGCGACATCGTTTCGGTCCTCGGTCGCCACGCTCAACTCCCCCACCACACCACCAGCCCGGTGATCACGAAAATCACCACCAAGGCCACCGTGGCGACCATGCCGCTGATCCTTGCATCCGACATCGGGCGCTTGCTCATGGCGTCACCGTAGGGTGGGTGTAACCCACCGATCTGGCGAAAAGGGCGGTGGGTTGCACCCACCCTACCCGAGTTGAAATCGCGCTCATACCATCACCCCCACCGCTGCCCGACCCCGTTCTGCCCGCAGGTTCCGCGCCAGCAGGTCCATGCAGGCCATGCGGACGGCCACGCCCATCTCGACCTGCTCTTGAATGACGGATCGGTTGATGTCATCGGCAATCTCGCCGTCAATCTCGACCCCGCGGTTCATCGGCCCCGGATGCATCACGATGGCGTCGGGCTTGGCATGGGCCAGTTTCTCGGCGTCCAGACCGTAGCGGTGGTAATACTCCCGCTCGGACGGGATGAACCCGCCATCCATCCTCTCTTTCTGCAGGCGCAGCATCATCACCACATCGGCGCCCTTCAGCCCCTCGGCCATGTTGTCATAAAGCTCGCAGCCAAAATCCTCCACCCCCGGCGGCATCAGGGTGGGGGGTGCTATCAGGCGCAGGTTGTTCTCCATCTTGCCCAGCAGGATCAAGTTTGAACGCGCGACCCGCGAATGCGCAATATCGCCGCAAATCGCCACGGTCAGCCGCTGAATCCGCCCCTTGGCCCGGCGGATCGTCAGGGCGTCCAGCAGGGCCTGCGTGGGGTGTTCATGCCGCCCATCCCCGGCATTCAAAACGGCACAATTCACCTTGGAGGCCAGCAGGTTCACCGCCCCGCTGGAGGGATGCCGCACCACCAGCAAATCTGGCCGCATCGCGTTCAGCGTCATGGCGGTGTCAATCAGCGTCTCACCCTTCTTGACGCTGGAAGACGCCACCGACATGTTCATCACATCCGCCCCCAGCCTTTTGCCGGCCAATTCGAAACTGGCCTGCGTCCGGGTCGAGTTTTCGAAAAACATGTTGATCTGCGTCAGACCGGCCAGCACATCCGACTGCTTCACCGTCCGGCGGTTCAGGTCGACATAGCGGTCGGCCAGATCCAGCACGGACAGGATTTCGGCGGGCGAGAGATGTTCGATGCCAAGCAGGTGGCGGGCGCGAAAGGACATCGGGAACACTCCTTGATTTTCTGGCTTATGCAACAGGTGGGGGCAATTGTGAAGGGCGGCAAGTGACCGCTGCGCACGCCAAACCCGCCCCCCGGCGAAACTGCAACCGGAATGGACATGGCCCCGCTGCAGCCCTAGGTTCCCCCCATGGGAATCGATCCGAACATCATGGCCCCCGAGGGTTGGCATGCCGCGTTGGCCGCGCTGGAATGGCAGATGGATCTGGGCGTGACCGAGATCACCGGCGAGGACCCGCTGGACCGCTATGCCCTGCCCGATACCTTGAAGGCGCCCACCGCGGTCGCCGCCGCAAAAGAGACCCAGCGCGCTGCCCCGACCGACCCTGTCGCGGTGGCACGGGCCGCTGCGGCGCAGGCGGGAACCTTGGCCGCCTTGCGCGACGCCACCAGCAGCTTTGATCTGTGCGATCTGAAACGTGGCGCAAAATCAACCGTGTTCGCCGATGGCAACCCCGCCGCCCGCGTGTTGATCTTGGGCGAGGCGCCCGGACGTGACGAGGATGCCGACGGGCGACCCTTCGTAGGCCCGGCAGGACACCTGCTGGACCGGATGTTCGCCGCGATCGGCCTGTCCCGCACCAGCGCCGACCCGGCATCCGCCCTTTACATCACCAATGTCATGCCCTGGCGCCCGCCGCAGGACCGCGACCCCTCGCCCGAGGAGATTGCCATGATGCGCCCCTTTGTCGAGCGGCATATCGCGTTGGTGAACCCGGCTCTGATCGTTGTCATGGGCAACGCCGCTTGCAAATGTCTGTTGGAGACCTTAGGCATGCGCCTGCGCGGCAATTGGGCACAGGCCTTGGGTCGCCCAGTGCTGCCGATGACCCACCCCACCTATCTGCTGCGCAACCCCGCCGCCAAACGCGAGGCGTGGGCGGATTTGTTGAGTTTGAAGGGGAGGTTGGGGTGAGGGGTTATCTGCTTGCCCTGCTGTTTTCGGGCATGGGTCAGGCGGCCCTGTCGGATAAAGTGCAGCCGTTTGTCGACTATGCCACGTTGTTTTCCCTGCATGCAGACAAGGTTACGCTGGATACAACCCAGTCGATTGGCCCGGTTCGATTTCTGGACCTTGGGGATGGCTTGCGGTTTGCCTGCGGCGGCCTCGACGGATGGAATTGCCAAGGCACTGACTATAACTTTGATCTGATGGATATCGGCTGCGCTTTGACCAGCTTGGCGGGCGCGCTGCAATTGGCAGAGCGGCACGAGGGTTTCGCCAGCGATCAGGACAAAGCCGCAGTTACAGCGCTGTTTGAACGGGTGGCAATCCATCTTGCCGACAACGCCCTGCCACCGCGCAAGGTTGAAGAGATCAAAGCCGTTGCTGCGCGTTGTGCGGCGGGTTTCGCGACCGCCAAGGCCGACGCACTGAACTTGGACGACCCGAGTGATGTCGGGGCAATCATTATGCGGCAGGGGCTGAAGGATGCAACCAGTTCGAAATATCTGGACGCGGTCAATGAGCGTCTTGTAATCAAAAGACTGCCTGTAACGAATTGTGGCGATGATATTGGGCCGCAACCCACGCCATGACCCCCCTCGACACCCTTACCCTCCAGTCCTTCATCCCCGCCGGGTCGGCGCCGAACCTGACGCCGGGGGCGGATAGGATGTTCTGTTTGGGGCCGGGCTTGCGCGGGGGGGGTCGTGCGTGGCGATGGCGCGGGTCTTGCTGGCCGGGTTGGGGTTGGGGGCATTGGCGGTGACGCGGCCATTGGTCATCTTTCGGCAGGCGTTCATGGGGACTATTCTGAACACCAAAGTGATCTTGGGCTTTCTGCCGCAGTTCGTGGACCCGTCGCAGCCCATGTTGCCGCAGTTTCTGCCCCTTGGGCTGGCGTTCAGCTTTGTTGGGCGGGTGGGAACCGGGATATTTGCGGGGTTGGCGATCAGGCTGGCCTTGATGCAGCGGGGGTAGGTGATGGCCAAGATTGATGAAAGCCGTGAGTTTGTGGCGGTGCGGATTGCTGTCCTGACCGTGTCGGACACGCGGACGGCGGCAGAGGATCGGTCGGGCGATACCTTGGTCGAGCGTTTGACCGATGCGGGGCATGTTCTGGCGGCGCGTGGGATCGAGCGGGATGAGAGGGCGGCGATTGCGGCCCATTTGCGGGCTTGGATTGCCGACCCGGCGATTGATGTGATCCTGACCACGGGGGGCACCGGGCTGACGGGCCGGGATGTGACGGTCGAGGCGCACCGGGATGTCTATGAGAAGGAGATCGAGGCGTTTGGGACCGTGTTCACGATGGTCTCGATGGGCAAGATCGGCACATCGGCGGTGCAAAGCCGGGCCTGTGGTGGGGTGGCGGGGGGGACCTATCTGTTCGCCTTGCCGGGCAGTCCGGGGGCGTGTCGCGATGCCTGGGATGAGATTTTGAAATGGCAGCTGGATTACCGTCACAAGCCCTGCAATTTCGTGGAAATCATGCCCCGGCTGGAGGAGCACAAG
Organism: Rhodobacterales bacterium; assembly: GCA_031384005.1. Classification (GTDB taxonomy): domain Bacteria; phylum Pseudomonadota; class Alphaproteobacteria; order Rhodobacterales; family Rhodobacteraceae; genus Stagnihabitans. Next base: position 19,935 of record JANNAF010000080.1, read on the forward strand.
CGGCGGAAATAGGGTGTCCACGCGCGGACACTTTTTTATATCGTTCTAAAACAATGACTTGGTGTTTTTCGTTCATAAAGTGGAAAGGTTTTTCACGGCCCCGACCCCTTAACCCAACACCCCCGGCAGGCTGAACCCGCGCAGCATGTCGGCCACCGGGGCGGGGCGTTTGCCCTCCCGTTGGGCCTCGGTCACCTCGACGGCGCCGGACCCACAGGCGACGGTGAAACCGTCCAGCACTTGGCCCGGTGCGCCCTGCCCTGACACGACGCGGGACCGCAGCAGTTTGACCCGTTCGCCGCCGATCTCAACCCATGCGCCGGGGAACGGCGACAGGCCACGGATCTGGCGGTCCACCTCGACCGCAGGGCGGGTCCAGTCGATGCGGGCTTCGGATTTGGCGATCTTGGTGGCATAAATCACCCCCTGTTCGGGCTGCGCCACGGGGGTCAGGGTGGGCAGGCGCGCAAGCGCGTCAACGATCAGTGCGGCCCCCATCGCGGACAGGCGGTCGTGCAGGTCGGCGGTGGTCTCCGCCACGCCAATCGGGGTGCTTTGCCGCAACAGAACGGGGCCGGTGTCCAGACCCGCCTCCATCTGCATCACACAGACGCCGGTTTCGGTATCGCCCGCCATGATGGCCCGGTGAATGGGCGCCGCACCGCGCCAACGCGGCAACAAGGAGGCGTGGATGTTCAGGCAACCCGCCTTGGGTGCGGCAAGGATGGCAGGCGGCAGGATCAGGCCATAGGCCACCACAACGGCCACGTCGCTGCGCAGCATTTCGAATTCATGCTGCACCTCTTCGCTGCGCAGCGAAACCGGGTAACGTACGGGAATCCCTAATTCTTCGGCCACGACCTGAACGGCGCTTTTGCGGTCGGCCTTGCCCCGG
>JANNAF010000504.1:0-10646 GCA_031384005.1 Rhodobacterales bacterium
CAGGCCGGGGTGACAAAGGCGCTGGAGGTGATCGCCAAAGAGCTGGACATCACCATGGCGCTGACCGGGGTGCAAAAGGCCACCGATATTGGCCGTGATCAGGTGTTGGTGCCCGCCGATTTCGAGGGCAACTGGGTCTGAGGCGGCGGCGGGCGGTCAGATCCGGCGCGTCAGCAAAGGCGCCAGAACCCAGATCAGGCACAAGATCAGCGCGGCAAACAGGAACGCCGCGCGCAGGCCATAGCCGCCTGCGATAAACCCCAGCATCGGCGGCCCGACGAAATAGCCCAGATAGCCCAACAATGTGGCGCGGGCCACGGCGCGGGCACGCGCAGCGGGTTCGGCGTTCTGCCCGACAAGGGTAAAGGCAGTGGGGGCAATGACCGAGGAGCCAAGGCCCATCACAATGAACCCGGCATAGGCCATGGCCGGGCTGGTCGCGCCAGCCACCGTAAGCGCACCAACGACCGAGATCAGCGCGCCCCCCATCAACAGATGCAACCCACGCACCCGGTCGGACAATCGCTGCCCCACCAGCCGCGCCACACCCATCGTCAGGGCCAGAATGGCCGGGGCCGCAGACCCAAAGGCCGGGCTGCCGCCCAGGGTCTGTTCAATATGCAGCGCAGACCAGTATTCGGCGGCGTTTTCGGTCAGAAACGCAATCAGCACGATGGCGCCCCCGATCACCGGGATCAGGCCCAGATGGGCCGATTGCCCCGGTGGCGGGCGGTTCAGCCCGTCAATCCGGCCATCGCGTTCAAGGGCGGCAAGCGCGATCAGCGCGGCAAGGCCCGCCATGGCCGCCATGACCACGGCAGGCGGCTGGCCTTGCGAACGCAGGACCCCGGTCAACACTGCGCCACCGGCATAGCCAAAGGAATAGGCGGCATGGCACAGGTTCATCAGCGGGCGGGCCGCTGCCGCCTCGACCATGGTGGCGCGGGCGTTCATCAGCACATCGACCGCCCCGGTCGTGGCCCCGGCTGCCAGCATGGCCACCGGAAACACCCACCAGACCGTGGTCTGGCCGGGCAAGGCAAAGGCCAGCGCCATCGCCAGCGTCATGACCGGCAGCGCCACGCGCCCCAAGGCGCGGCTGATCCGCGGGGCGGCCAGCATCGACAGGATCGCCGCGATGGGCGTCATGATCAGCAATTGGCCCAACTGGGATTCATCGACCCGCAGCATGGTCATGATGTCCGGCAGGTCCGCCGCAAATGTGCCCCAACAGACCCCCATCGCCGCAAAGGCAGCCAAGGGCGCGCGCGCAAGGCGAAGGGTGTTCATGGTCATTTTTCGGGTTCCTGACCGGATGGTCGCCTAAACCGTTGCGGGTTCCTTGGCAAGGCGGGGCGGGGCGGGCCAAGACGGGGCGGGGCGGGGCCGGGTTAGGTTGGGCCGGGTTAGGTTGGGCTGGGTTAGGTTGGGCTGGGGTCAGCGGTCCAGCAACCAATGGTCGGGCAACAGGGCGCGCATCGGTTTGACACAACCGGGCAGGATGACGCGGGTTTCGGCGTTGCCATCATCCACCTGCACCACCAATTCGCGGCAGCGGCCACAGGGTTGCAGGATGGACCCATCCCAATCCACCGCGACAATCGCCATGATCCGGCTTTCGCCTGCGGTGATCATCGCCGCCACCGCCCCATGTTCGGCGCAAAACCCGATGCCGGACGCCGCGTCGATGCAGACCCCGGTATAGATCGCCCCCGAGGCGGTGCGCAGGGCAGCACCAACCCCGCCCACCTCGACGGTCCGCGACAGGCGGCGCGGGTTCACCACGGCGCGGGCGGCGGCGATCAGGGTTTGGTCGGCGGGCAAGGTTTGGTCGGCGGGCAAGGTTTGGCCGGGGGGCAAGGTTTGGCCGGGGGGCAGGGTTTGGTCGGCGGGCATTGGACGCTCCGGTTCGGGCGGCAGAGGGCCTAGCATTGCCACAGAAGGGCAAAGGCCGCAAATAGGCGGAGGGCACTGGACATGACCGCGCGGCGCGGGTCGCGGTGCAGCCTGACCTGCGCAAGGGCGGTTGCGACCCAAGGCAGGATCCGTCCATATTCCGGCTTTCCATCCCGCTGATTCGACGCTATAGCCCCGCAGTCGCGCCAAGCACCCTTCAACTTGGCGGATTCATATATGGAGAGATCAAATGGCACGCCAGATCGCAGATCTGAACGCCCTGGTACGGACGGGGACAGGCAAGGGGGCCGCCCGGCAAGCTCGTCGTGACGGCTTCGTACCCGGTGTTGTCTATGGGGATGGGCAAGAGCCCGTCGCCATCAACATGAACTATCACTATCTGTACAAGCACCTGAAAGCCGGGCGCTTCTTGCAGACGTTGTTCAACCTCAAGGTCGAGGGGCAGCCCGATGTCCACGTGATCTGCCGCGCCGTTCAGCGCGATGTGGTCAAGGACATCCCGACCCATGTCGACTTCATGCGTCTGCATGACGAAAGCAAGGTTGTCTTGCACATCCACGTCACGTTCATCAACCATGAACAGTCGCCCGGCCTCAAGCGTGGCGGCACGCTGACTGTCGTGCGCAACGAAGTTGAACTGGAAGTGTTGGCTGGCGATATCCCGGATCACATCACGGTTGACCTTGCTGGCAAGGAAATCGGTGACGTCATCCACATCAATGACGCGATCCTGCCGGAAGGGGCGACGCCCACCACCGCGCGGAACTTTGTCATTGCCAACGTGTCGGCCCCTGCCGGGTTCGTCGACGCAGGCTCTGAGGACTGACACCGGAACAAGGACAGCTGGGCCAAGGCCCGGGCTGCCCGTTACGGCCAATGATCAGGCGGCAGGGCAACCTGCCGCCTTTGTCATGGCGCATCCGGCGGTTGGCCCAATCCTAGATCATCCCACCTGGCCGGGATCATCCAACCTCGACTGCGCCAAAAACGCCAGATAGCGCGGGTCGTCCAAAACCCGCAGATCCGCCTTGTCAGCGATCAGGCGCACATGATCGGCACAGCACAGCCCATGCAAACGCGCCACGTCCGGCAGCGCCATCGCCATCGCCCGCATTTGGGCATAATCCGCGCCATAGCGCAGGGCGCTGTCGTCAAACCCGTCGCGACGATCCGCCTGGGTCCAAAACCCCTGAGTATAGCGGTTGCGTCCGGCCACAGGCGACAGGGTGCCACGCTTTAGCCCGAAAGATTCGGCCGAGCGCAGGATATAGTGGTTCATCTGGGCAACCGAATGGTCGATCCGGCGCGTTGCTACCTGCCGCAGATAATCGCCGCCTGGCTGCCACTCGGTCATCACATGGCCTGCGGGGGTGACCCAGACCAGATCGCCCTGCCCCCAGACCATGCCACCCTTTTTTTGTGCCTTGGTCAGCTTTAGGCCGATGGGTCCGTGTTCGCCCATCCGGGCAAACCAGCGCGGGTGGCCGTATAACGTTTTGATAAAGCGGTTGAACGGACGTTTGGGCCCAATCGCAACCGTGAACTGCTGATGCACCGGCAGATCGACATATTTGCGCACGCCGCTGGACCCGATGCAGCGCCAGTTGATCGCCATGCCCAAAAACCCGCGCCCCGGTGCGGCCAACAGGGCAGGCAGGCGGCCGTCGCCCACATGAATGACCAAAAACTCGTCCACATCGCAAACCAGCACATGCTCTGCACGCCGCACCGTGCGCATCTGGGACGCGGCGGCCAGTTTGGCCGCCGTAATGCCGGCCTGGCCTGCCTTGATGTCGACGGTCAGATGTTCAACCCATCCCGCCCGGGCAAGGGCGTCCAACAGTTCGGGGGAATGGTCGGTGCAATCATTGGTGACCACCACGATATGGTCAAAGCCCAGCATCCGGTACCAGCAGACCCATTCCAGCAAAAAAGCCCCTTCGTTGCGCATGGAGCTGACGACGACAGACGACACGGCAGGCTCTTTCCGGTAGGGTGGCTGCAGGCTGCACGACCCCTTTTGCGCCGTCAACTGCTGCTTTGCCCCCTCTTGTCGCGGGCGCGCGCTGCGCGCAAGGTGCGGCGGGGGTATGGCCAGGATTTGGACATGCAATTTGGGACGCAGTACCATGAAGCTATTCGCAGGTTTGGGCAATCCGGGGCCGGAATACGCCGGGAACCGCCACAACATAGGCTTTATGGCCGTTGACCGCATTGCGGCCGACCACGGCTTTGGCCCATGGAAGCGGGCGTTCAAGGGGTTGGTCGCCGAGGGGCGGCTGGGCGGCGAAAAGGTCGTGCTGCTGAAACCCGAAACCTTCATGAACGCGTCGGGCCAGTCGGTGCAGGGCGCCATGGCGTTTTACAAGCTGGCCCTGGACGACATCACGGTGTTTCATGACGAATTGGACCTTGCCCCCGGCAAATGCCGGGTCAAGCAGGGGGGCGGCCATGCCGGGCACAATGGGCTGCGGTCGATCAGCGCGGTTTTGGGCGAGGGGTACGGCCGGGTCCGGCTGGGCATCGGCCATCCGGGGCACAAGGACGCCGTGGCGGGATATGTGCTGCACAACTTTGCCAAGGCCGAACAGGCGTGGCTGGATGATCTGCTGCGCGGAATATCGGACGGCGCGCAGGCGCTGGCCGAGGGCGATGGCGGGCGGTTCATGAACGCGGTCGCCCTGCGGATGCAGCCGCCCAAGGCCAAGCCCGTTCCGGCCCCTGCGCCTGTCGCAGCCGTTGCGCCCCCAGCCCCCGCCATCGACGCCCCGCCCGAGGGCCCTGTTCTTGGCCCGCTTGCCCGACTTGCCGCAAGGTTCCGGGGTTAGGCGGTCGCGACCTGCGGCCAAGCACCTTGACCCATCGTCCCCCGCATGGTTGCGTGACTGCAAACGGGGGACCTAGCCATGAAAACGCTGCTGAAACGCGGAATACAGATCCTTTTGGTGCTGTTGGTGGTGGCGGTCGGGGTTGGCATTTGGAAACGTGATCTGGTCATGCGCCTGGTCGCGGTCAACACGCTGTTTGATGCTGACCGGATCGTCCAGAACTTCAGCCATATGGACACGATGTTCCTGACCCGCCCCCTGCCGCGCGGCGACGGTGCGATATCCCCCCTGCCCGCAGGCGCCGCGGTCACCCTGCCCGCACCTGTGCTGGCATGGATGCAAGACCGCGCCGTGACCGGCATGGTGATCGTCAAAAACGGCGCTGTGGTTCATGAAAGCTATCATCTTGGCACCGGGCCTGCGGATTTGCGCATTTCGTGGTCCATGGCGAAATCGGTGCTGTCCGCCCTGTTCGGGGTCGTGATGGCCGAGGGGCATATCGCCTCGCTTGACGATCAGGTGGTGAAATATGCGCCGCAACTGGTGGGGTCGGCCTATGACGGGGCCACCATTCGCCACGTGTTGAACATGGCATCTGGTGTCAGGTTCAACGAAGATTATATGGATTTTTACAGCGATATCAACAAGATGGGGCGCGTTCTGGCGCTGGGCGGATCGTTGGATGATTTCGCGGCCGGGTTGACCGTGCGCGATGCGGAACCGGGCACGGCATGGCACTATGTCTCGATTGACACCCATGTGATCGGCATGGTGATCCGCGGGGCGACCGGGCGCAGTGTGGCGGATCTTTTGGGCGAAAAGATCCTGCAACCCATGGGGCTGGAGGCGGACGGCTATTACGTGACCGACGGTCTGGGCGAGCCGTTTGTGCTGGGCGGGTTGAACCTGCGCACACGCGATTATGCCCGGATTGGCCAGATGATCCTGCAAAACGGCGCATGGAACGGGCGACAGATTGTGCCGGCAGACTGGGTGCAACAGTCGATCACCGCCTCGGCCCCCGGGGGCGGTTACGGGTTTCAATGGTGGCTGCCTGCGGGTGGCACGGCGGGCGAGGTCATGGCGCAGGGGGTTTATGGCCAGTATATCTATATCCATCAGGGGCTGGGTGTGGTGATCGCCGTCAACGCCGCCGACCGTGGATTCGAGGATCCCGGCGTCTATGACGGCGCGGTCGCCATGCTGCGCCAGATCGCCAACGGGCTGTAAAGCGTCTGGCCTGCTGTAAAGCGTCTGGCCTAGCCGCCAAACAGCCCCGCCAGTGCCCGCCCCACCGTGGCCGAAACCCCGGCTCGCGGGCGGGCAACCCAAGGCAGCGGACGGCACAGATCCATCGCCGCCAGCCCGACCCGCGCCGTCAACGCGCCATTGACAACCCCCTCGCCAAACCGGCGCGACAGTTTGGACAGGACACCCCCGCCCGCAACCGACCCCAACAGATCATCGGTCAGCGCCATCGCACCCGCCGCCAGCAACGACGCAAACACCCGCCGCAACAGCCGCCACGACCCCAGGCTGCCCGACCGCCCGCCGTAAATCTCGGCCACTGCGCGGATCATCGCCATGTTCATCACCAGCGCCGTCGCCACATCCGCCAGCGCAAGCGGCACCAACGCGGTCACCGTGGCCACCCGCCGCGCCGCCGCCTCGACCTGTGCCAACGCCGCCGCATCCAAAGGCGCCAGAACCTGCGCCTCGGCCAGCGCCAAAAGGGCGTCAGCATCCATGACCTGCGGTGACAGATCGGCCAGCCGGTCCCGCCCCGCCGAAAGCTCCGCCCGCCCGGCGTACAAAGCCACGATCTGCGCAACGATCGTCCGCGCAGCCCGCAGATCCCCCATGGCCTCGGCCCGGACGGCGGACGTACGGATCTGGTCCAGACGCGACAAACGCGCATAGGCGGCCAGTTCCGACACCAAAACCACCAGCGCGACACCCAGGGCGGCGATCAACAGCACGGTGGCGACCCAACCCAGCACCAGATTGCTTGCCATCAGACCAGCGACGAAATTCCACGCCGCCACCGACAGGATCAAGGTGAACAGCATCCCGAACACCCATGCGGCAAACCGACCAAAGGCCGACCCGCGCCGCGTGGCCAAAACGGCCGCCCCCTGCATCGCACGACCGTCCGGCAGATCGGGCACCTGCGGCGCCTGCGCCGGATCGACCTCCTCCTCACGGTCCAACATCAAGGGGCCTTTCAGCCGTGGCAGTTCATCCATCATGCGCGCCACTCCATCCAGACATCTGGCAACCTCCCCTCAGCATCCGCACCTGGGGTGCGACAAAAGCCGCCCACAGCCGCGTCGGTAAGACCGCCGCGTACCCGTGTTGACCCAAAAGGCACGCAACGGCGCAGGCGACACCCAAACCCTTGTGCCGTGCGGCCGGCGCCAGACAACGCGCCCCCACGACACGGCCAGGCCGCGCCCAAAAACCGCATGCCCCCGGCTGAACCAACCCGCACCCTACAGGTCCGCAGCCCGTTCCCCGTAAACCACGAATCCTGATCAACAGAACGCGGCTTTGGCCACCCAAACCTGTCACGACCCCAGTTGCACATGACCAACACGGTGACCTGCACCATGGCCCCGGCACCACGCGCGCACCCATCCCGCAAGGTGTAGAGAGGGTGCAACCCACCGCCCGTCACAGCAAATCCCCGATCAGGAATTCGGCGGCACGGTCCAACCTGATATGCGGCGGGCCCTCGCCGGGGCGCAACGCCATGCGGGCCGGGGCAAAGGCCATCAAACCATATTGCGCATCCAGCCAGCCCTCAGCACCCTGGCGTGCCGGTGACAACAAACGGGCAGGATCGGCCGGCAACTGTCCCGGATACATCACCGCCGACTTGCCCGTCATCAACCGCCCGCGCACCGCCTCCAGCACCGCTCCGTCGCGCTGTACCACCTCCTCCACCGTACACCGCAAACTGGCCAGCGACAGCGCCTCGGTTTCGGCACCGGCAAAGTCGGCACGCCCGCGCGCCTCGGTCAGCATGGCCGCCATGATCGCCGTCAGGGCCGGATGCTGGGCATGATGCAAATGGTCGGCTTTGGTTGCGGCAAAAAGGATCTTTTCAACCCGCTTCCCCCCCAAAAGGGCGGTCAACCAGCCGTTGCGCCCCGGCCGAAACGCTGCCAGAACATCGGCCATGGTCCGGCGCAGGTCCTCAACCGCCTGCGGCCCCTGGTGAATCGCACCCAAGACATCGACCAGCACCACCTGCCGGTCGATCCGCGAAAAATGGTCGCGAAAGAACGGCTGAACCACGCGGGACTTGTACCCTTCATAACGCCGGGCCATCTCTCGCCACAGCGACCCGCGCCCCGGATCGGCTGGCTGCGGCAACGGCGCAAAGGTCAAGACCGGCGACCCCGCCAGATCACCCGGCAACAAGAACCGCCCCGGCGTGCAATCAGACCAACCCTCTGCCCGCGCCTCGGTCAGATAGACAGTATAGGCCCGCGCCAGAGCCTGCGCCCGCCCTTCGTCCAGCCGCAATGCGCCGTCTTCGGACCGTGCCAAGGCCATGAACCCCTGCGCCACACGCCGCTTGGCGATCCGGTCCAGCGTCGCCTCTGACCACTCAGCATAACTCTTGTCCAACAGCGCCAGATCCAGCAACCATTCCCCGGGATAATCGACAATATCCAGATGCACGACACGCGGACCGCCAAGCCCGGCAAAAAACCCCTCGGGCCGAACCCTAAACGACAGCCGCAACTCTGACACCGCCCGCGTCGACTGCGGCCACACGGGCATATCCCCCGTCATGGCCGCAAGATGGTCCTCAAAGGCAAAGCGCGGCAAAGTCAGGTCCGGCTGTGGCTGCAGATAGACCGCCTCGATCCGACCGGAGGCCGCGGCGCGCAACTGCGGCATGCGACCATGCTGCAACAGATTGGCAACCAACCCGGTGATGAACACCGTCTTGCCCGCCCGCGACAATCCCGTCACCCCCAACCGGACCACAGGTTCGAAAAACGGCGACATCAGCCCCCCGGTGACACCGTCCAAACCCCGCACCAAGCCATCCGCCACATCGGAAATGCCCAAATCCCTGCCCCTTCGCCACTCGCCGCCAACATAGGCGCAGGGCGGGTGCAAAGACAGGGGGAACCCACATGAAAGCACAGGCACCTGCTAAGAACTGGCACCTGCTAAGCACAGGAACCTGCAAACAACTGGTACCTGCATTTGCTCCTTTGAAAATACTCCCGCCGGAGGCCCTTTGGGCCAGCCATGGACGCTCCGCGGGGAGTATTTGAAAAAGAGCAAGGGCAAGAATAGTCCACCCTTGACCTTGCCCCGGTTTGCAAGGAGTTAAGGACGAAAGCCAAGGTCACCCATGCCGCGTTTTGCCCTTTTGATCGATTACCACGGCGCACCCTTTCAGGGCTGGCAGCGTCAGGCCGAGGGCCAGCCGTCGGTGCAGGCCGCCATCGAAACTGCGCTGGGTGCACTGCAAGCGGGGCCCCATACCATCGCCGCAGCCGGGCGTACCGACGCAGGCGTCCACGCCACCGGGCAAGTCGCCCATTGTGACCTTGATCAGGACTGGGATCCGTATCGTCTGGCCCAGGCGTTGAACTGGCACCTGCGACCGGCCCCCGTTGCGATCTTGCAGGCCAATCGGGTTGCAGATGATTTCCACGCCCGGTTTTCCGCCACTGGTCGGCGCTATCTGTTCCGCCTTGTCGCCCGCCGCGCCCCGGTGACGCACGACAGGGGCGCGGTCTGGCACGTGCAAAACCCGCTGGACACCACAGCAATCCGCGCCGGTGCGGCCCATCTGATCGGCCATCACGATTTCACAACCTTCCGATCAGGCCAGTGTCAGGCCAAAAGCCCGGTCAAGACGCTGGACATGATCACCTTGACCGAAATGGCCATTCCCGGCGGCACCGAGTACCGCTTTTCCCTGCAAGCAAGGTCTTTCCTGCACAATCAGGTCCGCTCGATCATTGGCACACTTGAGCGGGTCGGCGCAGGCGCCTGGTCACCCGACCGTGTGGCCGAGGCTTTGGCCGCCCGCAACCGCGCCGCCTGTGGCCCGGTTTGCCCCCCGCACGGCCTTTATCTCACTGGTGTCAGTTATCCCAATCCGCCCTTTCCGATGCAGGATACATAGGGGCGGGCGGGTCAGATCCGGCAGACCGCTGCCCCGTATCCTGCCCTATCCCGAGACGCGCCACCCGAGTCGGTTGGCGGCACGCCAGAGGCGAGAAAAAAAACAACGCGCTGCAGGCGCTCGGCTGCTTTGGGCGGGGCGGGCATCACCGAGGGCGGGGTGTGGTTTCGGCGTTTCGGCATCAACATCGACTTAAACATCCGGGGGCCTCACGATCGATCCGGATTGGATCACGTGTCAAATTGTCGCGGCCATCGGCGCAGCCCGTTTTGTTAGCGCAAACAGCGCGGTGCAAATCCGAAATCCCGTTCGTTCAGCACGACTTACGCCGCATTGCGGCACAGAAGGCGAAAAGTTGCGTTGCGGTATCCCGTGGTATACTGAGCCTGAGAGGAAACTGCCGGAAAAAGTCTTTCACAGCCCACAAGCTGCGCTAGACTGTCACGACGCGGGTCTGCGGGATCAAGCCACCCCGATCGACCCACAAGGGAGGAATACATGTCAGAACGTGCCCCGTCGATTTTTTCGGCGTCCGATGAGTTCGTCGCCAATGCCCATCTTGATGCCGCAGGATATGCGAAATCCTATGCCGCCTCGGTGAACGACCCCGACGCGTTCTGGGCCGAAATGGCCGGGCGCATCGACTGGATCAAACCCTTTACCCGCGTCAAGAACACCAGCTTTGCCATGGGTGCCGTGTCGATCAAATGGTACGAGGATGGCACGCTGAACATCAGCGC
>JANNAF010000513.1:0-2540 GCA_031384005.1 Rhodobacterales bacterium
GTACAGACGGTGCCCGCCGCCTTGGGCGTGAACCGCGCCGCACGACACCCAAGATGCGTCACATCCCCCAATTTTGCCCCATCTGACAGCGCCCACCCCTGCGCGCCCGTGTTGTCCGGCTCGCCAATGGTCAACACCGCCGTCACCGCACGGCCCTCGGTCACGACATACTCCCCCGGCGCCAGCGGAAAGGCAGGCGCCTCCATGATCAGCCCATGCTCCTCCAACCACCAATCCTGCACATCAAACGACCACCCCGCCGGGGCTGTCCCAACCTTTTGCAGGACCGCCGCAAGGTTCAGCCACACGCCCCGCGGCCCGGGATCAACCTCCCAGCGCCCCCACAACTGTGCGTTGGACCCGGAAGTTTCCCCCGGCCCGCCCAGCGCCGCGATATACTGCAACGGGATCTCGCGGTACGCCACCTCCGCCCGCAGCCCGCCAGCCAACGCCAGTCCGATCATCCCCGCCATTACCCAGCGCATCATCGCCAACCCCTTTCATCTGTCCCTAAATATCCCACGGGGGAACAGCCTTGGCCCCTGCCAAGGCTGTCGGGGGTGTGAAACCCCCGCCTTACAGCTTTTCCACCGGCCCACCGGCCTCTACCCAGTCCTTGAACCCCCCAAGGTTGAAAACCTTGGTATAACCCATATCCATCAACAACTTGCCCGCCAGCGCCGCCCGCCCACCTGCCGCACAATGCAGCACCACAGGCCGGTCCGGGCTCAACCGCGCGTCATGGCTGGATGACGCCGGATCCGCGCGAAACTCCAGCAACCCGCGCGGAATGTGCAACGACCCCTCGGCCTTGCCGCTGTCTTGCAATTCCAGCCCATCGCGAATGTCGACCAACACGGCCCCGGCCGCCACCATGGCCTGCGCCTGCGCCCCCGAAATCCGCGGCACTGCCGCATTCGCCGCGTCCAACATGTCCTTCAACGTCACCGCCATAGCATCCTCCCGTCATCCATACCGCATATAGGCAAAGGCCCGGCCATCCGGCGCCCATGATGCCACGTTGATCGAGCCCTGCCCACCAATCATCTCGATCACCCGCCGCCGATTGACCCCCTCCGGGTCCATCAGACACAACGCCACCGCCAGATCGCGCGGATGCCCCAAGGTCCCCGGCGGATAGGCCAGATACAGCACATGGGCACCACAGGGCGACGGATGCGGAAACCAGTTGACACAATCATCCGCAAACACCTGGCCCTGCCCGCCCCCATCCGCCCCCGTCACCCAGATCTGCGCATGACCCCCCCGGTCCGAGTTATAGTAAACCTGCCCGCCATCCGCCGAAAAATCCGGCCCATCACTGTGCCCCTCGCCCCAGGTCAACCGCCGCTCCTGCCCCCCCAAGGGCAGAACGCAAATATCCACCTCGCGCCGCTCCCCCCGCGCCGCGGCATAGACAATGCTGCGGCCATCCGGCGACCAGCCATGAAACCAACTGGGCGCGCGCGGCGAAATCACCTGCGCCTCCCCTCCCGCCGCAGGCATCACAAAAATCTCGGCCCCGTTCTCGCGATGACAGGAAAATGCAATCTGTGCGCCATCCGGGCTGAACCCATGGTCATTGTTGCACCGCAACAGCGCCGCGGTGTCGATCGGCACCAAACGCGGCCGGTCCCACGGCACCAAAAACAATCGCCCGCTGCCGTTGACCAGAAACCCACCACCCTTGGGGTCCCAATTCGGCGCCTCGATCAACTCATTGGTCTGCAAGATGACCCGGACACGCCCCGTCGCCACCTCGTAAACCTCCAGCGAACTGCGCATCATGGGTAGTGCGGGGTTTCACCGCGCCATCCGCCCGGATGCCGCAGCGCACAACCCCTCACCCCTTGGCCTTTGGCGTCAGCAACTTGGCAGGACGCATGGCCTCGGCGGCCTTGAACAGCCCAAAGGTCTGATTGACATAATTCACCACCCCGCCAATCTGCTCCAAATACTTGGCCAGTTCCGGGGTCCGCTCGGCCTCGACCACTTGCACCGGACGGTCGGGCCCCTCGGCCTCGAACTGGCAATAAAACAACGGCTCGCCCCGCCGCAGGACAATGTCCTTTTCGGGCTCATGCCACTCAAACGCCCACATCAACGGACGCGGCCACACGTTCAGCGGAAACCGCCCGCCGAAAATCGTGCCGGGCAACGGATCCTTGCGGTAATGGGCAAAGGTGCCGATCTGGGTGACGTAAACCAATTCGTCCGCAATAAAACAATAGGGCAGCGACATCTGAACCGTCGGGCGGTCCGGATAGCGCCACTCCGTCTCATTCACCAAGGTCAGGATTTCATTCAGCTTATTACCCCGGACCGGGGACGCCACCCCCGCCCGGTTGATCAGATGCGCCTTGCCCTTGTCATCGCGACCAAAGCCTATTGCCATGTCGAACGGGCATTTCACCACGAAATACCGGCTTTCCATCTGAATGACGGCCGGGCAACGGCTGGCGCTTTTGGCATGGGCCTTGTTGGTCTGACGAAACATCAGCCGCTCGGGCGCCTCGTACAATATGGCACCCTTGTCGCTG
>JANNAF010000531.1:0-8746 GCA_031384005.1 Rhodobacterales bacterium
GATGCCGATGTTGTGGCATGGGAACCGATCTGGCTGGACGGTGCGGTGGTGGGCTGGTGCACCTCGGGCGGCTATTCGCATTTCCTTGGCAAATCGCTGGCCATTGGCTTTCTGCCCGCCGACCGAGCTGTGGACGGAACCCAGGTTGAAATCGAAATCCTTGGCGAACGCCGCCCGGCCAGCGTCCATCTGGCCCCGCTGTTCGACGCGGACGGGTCGAGGATGCGCGGCTGACCCCATCATCTGTCCATAAATATCCCACGGGGGAGGCTGCTTTGCCCTTGGGCAAAGCGGCCTGGGGGTGTGAAACCCCCAAGCGTTGTCCACCATGGCGCCGCTGACCATCCTGATCCCTGCGGCCGGGGCCTCCTCTCGCATGCGGGGGGGCGACAAGCTGCTGGAACCGGTCGCGGATGAGGTTTTGTTGCACCGTCAGGCCCGTATTGCCCTGCCGCTTGGCCCCGTGACAGTCACTCTGCGCGATCCTGACCCGCAGCGCCGGGCGGCGCTTGACGGTTTGGCGGTGACGGTGCTGGGCCTTGGCGATGCGGGCTTGGGCATGTCCGCCTCGTTTCGCGCCATGGCGGGGTGCGGCACGGCCGTCATGGTGCTGCCGGGTGACATGCCGGACCTGACAGCGCAGGATCTGGCAGATATGGCGCGCGCCCACCACCTGACACCGGACCTGATCCTGCGGGGCAGCGCAGGGCAAACCCCCGGCCATCCGGTGATCTGGCCTGCCGATCTGGTGCCGCAATTTGCCAGCCTGACCGGCGATCAGGGCGCGCGGTCGCTGCTGACGCTGCATGCCGGGCGCGTGCGGCTGCACCCCCTGCCCGGCCAGAACGCGCTGACCGATCTGGACACCCCCGAGGACTGGGCCGCGTGGCGCGCCGCTCAGGCCGCCAGCAATACCCGCACCTCATGAGCCTTCAGCGATAGCCGCGCCGCCACATACCCGGTGTCGTCAGCAAAAACATGTGGAAACAGCGCCGCAATCTCGGTCCGCTGATCTGCGTCCAAGGTGCGTTCGGCGGGTTGGAAACTTTCGCTCCATGCGCCATCGGCCTCAATCAGTTCATGGGCGTCAAACATCAGGTGGATGTAACTGATGCCGCGCGTCATGACCTGCGCCACACCCGGCAGGACGCGCAGATGGGTGGCAGCCACCAGAACCTGCGCATCGCCAAACAGCATCTCGGCCCGCGCCCCCTCGATCATCATGCGGTGCTGTGGCGACACCAGCATGTCGCGGTTCGGCAAACCGTGGCCCAACGCCCCGGCGGTGATGCGAACGGGCTGCAATTGCGGCTGGACAATCATATCCGCCAGCGTCAGATCACGCCGCCCGATCCAGCGCAGCGGTTGCGGCCCGTGGTCGCGCGTCAGCACCAAATCGCCCGGCACCAGCGCCTCGACCGCAACAGGGCCGTGCGGCGTGGTGATCAGGGTTCCGGGGGTAAAACAGGTGATGACCTTTTCAATATTCGAAAAGGTCATTTGACCAATGATGCCGCCCGCCGCGTTCAGGAATTGCACCGTCCCGCTCTCACCACCTGGTCCATAGATCACATTGGTCAGCGAAAAGCCCCAGGCCGTCAGATCAAGGACATCCAGGTCGCCCAAGTTTTCGCCGCCATCAACGACATCGCCAAACCCACCAATAAAGGTGTCGTTGCCAGTCCCGCCAAACAGGCTGTCTTCTCCAGCCTCGACCGCAAAGAATTCTTCACCGGCGCCGCCATACAGCGTGTCGTTGCCCGCAGCGCCGACCAAAGTGTCATTGCCATCCTCGCCAAACAGCTCGTCCGCGCCTTCATCGCCGTTCAGAACATCGGCGCCGGACCCGCCGTACAGATCATCGTCACCCGTGCCGCCGAATACCGTGTCATTGCCGGCACCGGCACTGACCGTGTCGTTGCCTTCATCGCCATAGATCAGGTTCTGCCCGGCCAGTTCGGTTGATCCGATGTCATCGATCTGGTCGTTGCCAAGACCACCGTAAACCGTGGAATTGCCCGCACCGAACCAGACGGTGTCATTCCCGGCACCGGCATAGATCGTGTTGTTGCCCGTCTCGAACCCACCGGCCACATCGTCGATGACATCCGAACCGTCGCCGCCATAGACCACGTTGTCGCCGGCACCGAAATAGATGGTGTCATTCCCGATCCCGCCATCAATCGAATCGTTGCCCGCCCCGCCATACAGCGCGTCATTGCCGCCTTCGCCATAGATGGAATCGTTGCCTTCCCCGCCCTCCAGCGTATCGGCCGAGGTGTCTGTGGCGGGCGACGTAGCGGTGATCTGGATGTCATCGACCAGCGCGCCAAGGCTGTCATTGTTGCCCAGTTCGGTCAGGCGCAGCGTGTAAATGCCCCCAGCCGGAAAGGTGATCGACATGGAAAAGTTGGCCCAAGCGGTCTTGGATGTCGGAAACACGTTCATCGTGCCGATTACATTGCCGCTGGCATCCAGCACATCAACGCGGAAACCGTCGGTCCCGATGATGCCACCTGCATCATTACGCATGACCGACCGCAGCGTGACATTCGCAGTCTGCGCCCCAGCAACAGTAAAGGATTGTTGCATAACAGTCGTTTGCCCGGCGTCGCCGTCCATCTCGGACACCACATTGGTGGATCCGTTGCCCAGATAGACGCCTTCGGTGTTGCCGATTTCAAGGTTGGTGCCGCTCCAGCCGGTGGCACCATTGGTAAAGCCGCCATTGGTGATATAGGTGACGCCGATGCCTGAATTGGGCCCGCCATAGATCAGATCGTTGCCATCGCTGGCCGCAACTGAATCCGCCCCTTCGCCAGCATAGATTGTGTCATTGGTATTGCCGCCGGTGATGGTGTCATTGCCCAGATCGCCATGCAGCAGGTCGCCATTGCTGGCCAGCGTGTCGTTGCCACCCGTGATGACGTCATTCCCGTCGCCGCCATAGACCGTATCAATACCGCCGCTGGTGGTGATGGTGTCCGCACCTGCCCCGCCAAACACCATATCGGTGTCGCCCGCCCCGGTGCCCGTGCCAACATAGATGTCGTCGCCCGTGCCAAGGTCGACCGTGTCCGCCCCGCCAGCTGCGGTATTGCCCAGAAACTCGTCATAGACCGTGTCATTGCCTGCACCGGCATTGATCCGGTCATTATTGAGGCCTCCTGACAGGGTGTCGGCCGCATTGCTGCCAGTCATCGTGTCATTGCCGGCCCCGGCATCGACAATTACACCAGTGGTCGCGGAACCTGCCGTCAGAATATCGGCCTGACCGGTCAGCACGAACCGTTCGATGTCGGTAAAGGTGGCCGTGTTCGCCGTGGCCCCAGTGGTAAAGATCGACCCCGCCTCGGATCCGGTAAAGTTCAGCGTGACGCTCGCCGTCACCGCCGATGCGTTGATCACATCCCCCGCACTGTCCAGCGCGCTGCCACCAAAGATGGTATCCGTACCGAACGAATTGTTCAGCGTGAACAGGTCACTGCCGTCGCCACCCGTACTGCGGTCATTGCCCTCACCGCCGTCCAGCGTGTCATTGCCGCTGCCACCATCGAGGGAATCTGTGCCAGTGCCACCATCCAGCAGGTCGTTGCCAGCCAATCCGTTCAGCGTGTCATTGCCAGCAGCACCATACAGTTGGTCATCACCTGCTGACGCTGTTGGGTTGTTGTTTTTGTTATCACCGTTGTAGACAACCATTTCACCGAACCCGAATTGTTGAAAGGTTCGGATATTCGGAAAATTTCTTTAAAATGTGACCGGTTCGTGGTGTTGTGACGACCCCACCCCCCCGATTGCGGCAATTGGGGGGCGGTCGAAACGGGCGGCAGTCCCGTCAAAACGAACAAGGGGGGCCAAAGCCCCCCTTGTCTGTTGCCCTGGCCCCATCGGTGCCCGGACAGCTGCATAACCTTATTTCGTGATCAACAATGCCTCGTGACGCTTCAATGTGCGGCGCGCAGCGGTATAGTTTTCGACCCCGGCATCGGTCTTCAACTCGGGGAACAGATCGAAAATCTCGGACCGCTGGGCGTTGCCCATGCCCTTCAACGTCATGTCGCCCGGCTGGAAGCTTTCGGTCCAGGCCCCGTTCGACAAGACAACCTCGTGACGGTCGCACATAAAGTGGATATAGGACGTGCCCGCGGCGTCAACCGAATGGATGCCCTTGCCCGCCGCCAGATGCTTGGCTGCGACCAACACTTCATGCTCGTCAAAGTACAGTGCAGTCCGGTCATTGGCGACCAGCACCCGGTGGTTCGGGCTGACCATCATGTCCCGCTCGGGCAGGCCGTTGCCCAAGGATCCCTGACGGATCAGGATGGGCTTGAGGTGCGGCGCTGCGGCCAGATCGGTCCAGGACAGGTCACGACGGCCCATCCAGCGGATTTCCTGCATCCCGTTGTCACGGGTGATCACCCGGTCGCCCACGCGCAGGCTTTCCACCGGCACCTCACCGCGCGGCGTCGCAATCAGCGTGCCGGGGGTAAAGCAGGGGATCACATTCTCGATATTCGAGAAGTTCATGGTGCCGATCGGATCACGGGTCGTCGGGTCAAGGAAGGTGACCACGCCGTTTTCCGGATTGCCGGTGTCATAGACGATCTTGAACGGCCCGGACCCGGTCAGGTCCAGCGTGTCAAAGTCGTCACCACCTTCGTTGCCGTCAACCACATCGCCAATCGTGCCACCCAGGAAGGTGTCTCGGTCGTTGCCACCCGACAGCACGTCCGCCCCGGCACCGCCGGTGATGGTGTCGCTGCCGATGTCGCCCAGCACGGTGTCTTTGCCGTCGCCGCCGACCAGACTGTCGTTGTTCTGGCCGCCGTCGATCAGGTCGTCGTCAATGCCGCCGTCAATGACATCATTGCCCTGACCACCGATCAGCGTGTCCCGGTCGTCCATGCCAAAGATGGTGTCGTTGCCCTGATTGCCGTCGATATAGTCACGCCCGTTGTTCGGCGCCAGATCGGTGGCGTCGGGGATGTTCACACCTTCGGGCACGCCCGGACCATAGCCGCCATAGACCAGATCGTCGCCAGTGCCGCCATCGATGGAATCCGACCCTTCGGCGCCCATGATCGTGTCGTTGCCAGCGTCCCCGAACACCGTGTCATTGTCGACGCCAGCGTCGATGCTGTCATCGCCTTCGTTGGCACGGATCAGGTCGGCATCGTCGCCGGTGGTGATCGTGTCATGACCCGAACCACCATAAACGGTGTCCTTGTCGTCGTTGGGGTTGGTATCGGCCGGGTACAGACCCGGATAGCCGATATCGGGACGCTGCAGGCTGGACCCGGTGTCGATCACGTCATTGTCGGGGCCGCCATAAACCAGATCGCTGCCCGCGCCGCCATAGATCGTGTCCTGACCGTTGCCCGACGTGATCGTGTCATTGCCGTCGCCGCCGTCCAGCAGATCGTTGCCCGACCCGCCATCCAGCACATCATCGCCGGTGCCGCCATAGACCGCATTGTTGCCAATGCCGCCCGTCAGGGTGTCGTTGCCCGCCTCGCCGAACAGCGTGTCATTGCCAGCGCCGCCATCGGCCACGTCATTGCCATTGCCAGCATAGACGATGTCATTGCCTGCACCCGCAGCGATGGTGTCGTTGCCGTCACCCGCGCGGACATGGTCGTCATTCGGGCCAGCGCCGGGCAGCAGGGCGTCATTGGCGTCGATCCGGTCGCCGTTCGGGTCAACATAGGACCCGTTGATCAGATCGCCGCCAGCCGTGCCGTCGACATAACCATCGGGGGGCAGGTCACGCAGGATGGTTTCGATGTTACGGAACACCAAAGTCCCGCCGCCGACAAAAGTAACGGTGCCGTTTTCGGCATTCAGCGGGTCATAAACGATGGAAGCGACTGCCACGCCACGCAGATCCAGCGTGTCATTGTCCACGCCGCCCTCGGACCCGTCGACAAAATCACCAGCATTGCCGCCGACAAAGTTGTCGCGGTCGTCGCCGCCGGTAAGACTGTCATTGCCCGCGCCACCCGTCAGCAGGTCGTCGCCGGTGCCACCTGTGACGGTGTCATTGCCGTCGCCGCCGTCCAGCGTGTCGGTGCCTGCATCGCCGGCAACCAGATCATTGCCCTGACCGCCATAAACCTTGTCCGCGTCATTGCCGCCGTACAACTGATCGTTGCCCGCAGCGCCCGAGATGGTGTCGTTGCCGCCATTGCCCCAGAACTGGTTGGTGAACGTGTCGGCAGAACCGGTGCCTTGCTGATCGAACCCGGTCAGGCTGTCGGCAAAGTTGGAGCCATAGACGCCGTCGATGCCACCGTTGATATGGTCATTTGCGGCATCGCCGCCAGACATGGCACCGGTCGACAGGTTGACCGTGACGCCCGCCGCCGAGGCGATATAATCCAGGTTGTCCTGGCCCGCGCCGCCGTCAAACGTGTCGGCACCCGCGCCGCCGATGAACCGATCATCGCCGGTGCCGCCGAATTCCAGGTTGCAGCCTGCACCGCCGCTCAGCGTGTCATTGCCGCCTTCGCCGAACATGACATCATTGCCGTCGCCGCCGAAGATCTGATCGTTATAGCCGACGCCGGCAGCAATCGTGCCGCCATTGGACCCGCTGCTGCCGCCGTGGCTGCCCGAAGTGCCGGTCGAGTTGGCGATATAGGTGCTGTCGCCATAGATCGTGTCATTGCCAGCGCCGCCCAGTAACGTGTCCTGACCCGCTCCGCCCAGAACCAGATCGTTGCCATAGCCCGCATTGACCGAGTCATTGCCCGCGCCTGCCACGATCAGGTCGTCGTTGCCCGTCATGCCCGGCAGAACGGCATCGTTGCCATCGACCTTGTCGCCATCGGCATCGACGTAGCCCGGCAGCATGACGTCATTGCCCGACGTACCCGTGACGATGCCGTCCGACTGGGGTTGGCACTGGTGACCCGAGCCTGTGTACCAGCAACCGTTGCTGTGCAAACGCACGTTGGCAGGATCAACCGTATGCTTTTGGCCGCTGGCGGTATAATAACAATAAGAAATGGTCATGTCGGGCTCCTTCAAAACCGTGTTGTGCGAAGCGACGAAAATTCACCAAATGCTGCGCCCGACAGGCTTTTGGCCACGGCAAAGGACATCAATCCAGCTGGGGTCAAGGGTGTGTTTGACAGCATCACAGTCACTCTCCGTCGCATTTAGGGGCCAAAGCCCCAGTTCGATTCCGAAAGGCCCTGTGGCCTTCCCTAACCCTGGCACGCCCAGGCATTCCGGCTGGAATGCCAAAGCGGTCGGCCACATGATGGCCGAGCCAAACGCCGGACTGTCGTGATCGCCGCGTGCAGCGGGAAAGTGTGGCAGCCAAGGACGAAGTCAGTCGAAACCGCCTTCGTCGATCCAGGGCACAGCGCCCTGCATGGAAAACATCCTTACCCGATCCCGCACAAAAACATGCAACACCACTCACAGACCGCCCCCACGGCCTTTGTCCTTCCCAGTAGGACGTCCCCTGAATACCTTCCGTTAAGCTTGTCGCAAAGTGAAAAAGTGGCGGGAACCGGGCAATCTGGTGGTGTTCGCCGCAGTGTTGCCACAAACTTGGCGGCCATCGCACCACCCCAGATTGAGTGTTGTTTCCATTTTGGATACGATCATTGTACTTTGATTGTTGTGATCCCCAATGATTCAAGGGAAATCCAACCAGATGCCATGGCGATCACCCTCGTATTGTCGCCATTTCGTGAACGATGAGAGGGGTTAACCATGGTCGAAACTTTACGCCACGTTTCTGCCCCAATCGGGGTCAGGCTGTTTCGGATTCCGCTCTAATTTTAGAAAAAGCGCCCGATCTTTGCCCGTTAACATATTGTTACGGTTAACTAAGGCCGAATCACCGCGCCGTTTGCCGTGGTTTGGACACTATTGCAAGGCAGTGCGGACCGGCCCGCCGCAAAGAGGAGCCCACGCAGATCCGATGTCCAAAGACCGCTTCCTCAGCCATGCCGAGATCGCCAGGGCAACTGCCGCCCATTTCGGTCAGACGCTGGTCCGCCTGACCGCGCCCGGCGGGCGGTCACGCACCAGCCTGCGCGCCTATTTCGCCAACCGCACCGTGATCGTCAGCCAACGCCGCAACACCGATCAGGCCCGGACCGAGGCCGCCGTCCTGCAGGAACTGGACGGGGCCGAGGATCATGCGCCGCGCTTTCTTGGCCGCAGCGGCACGCTGTTTTTCCAAAGCGATGTCGGCCCCAACCGGCTGAACTGGGCCATCCATGCCACCCGGGTCGAGGACCGCCCCGCCCTTGCCGCCCAGGCCGTCGACGCGATCTTTGCCCTGCACCGCGCCGCCCGCTGCCGCGACATGGCGCCGATCCTGCCGACCGGCGGGTTGCTGTCCTATCCCGATGACGACCTCATCGCGATGGTGCCCGAATTTGCCACCCAGATGAAACAGCCCGTCCCGGACTTTGACCCGGCCCGCCTCAGCCCCCTGTTCACCGCCCCGCCGCGCCACTTCGTCAAGTGGGACTGCCGTGCCGGCAATGCCGCACTGGGCGATGATGGCCGGGTCCGCTGGTTCGATTTCGAGGAATCCCGTCTGGCACAGGGCCCCGAGGATTTCGCTTGGCTTATCGCAGACGAGACCTGGCCGGTCGAGGCTGACCTGATGCTCGATCTCATCGCCGCCGGACTTGCCCGCGATGCCCATCCCGACCCGACCGCCTTCATGACCTTTCTGACCGAATTCACCACCTTGCATGCCGCCCGCCGGGTCCGG
>JANNAF010000018.1:0-3198 GCA_031384005.1 Rhodobacterales bacterium
GGACACCTAGGCAACAGGCAGCCGCGCCTCTACCATGCCGGCATACCAACTGGCCCCAAACGGGATTACCGCATCGTCAAAGTTATAGGCCGGATGATGCACCATCGCCGTGTCACCGTTGCCGACAAAGATATAGGCGCCGGGCCGTTCCAGCAGCATGAAGGAGAAATCCTCGGCCCCCATCACCGGCGGCGTATCCTCATTCACCTGCCCCGACACCGACCGCGCCACCTCAGCCGCATAGCGGGTGTTGTCGGGGGCGTTCATCGTGACGGGATAGCCCCGCTCATACTTGACCACCGCATGGCCGCCCAGGGTCCGCGCCGTGCCCTCGGCAATCTCATGCACCCGCCGCTCGACATAATCCTGCACGGCGAAATCCATCGTCCGCACAGTGCCCCGCATCACCACCTGCTGCGGGATCACGTTATGGGCCGTGGAATCCGTCTCCACCGCGCAGACCGACACCACCACCTGCTTGAGCGGGTCGACCCCCCGGCTGGCAATGGTCTGCAAGGCGACGATGATATGGGCCGCCAGCAGCGTGGTGTCGATGCAGTCATGCGGCTTGGCGGCATGACCGCCCTTGCCCGTCACGGTGATCTCAATGGTATCCGCCGCCGCCATCATCGCCCCCGGGCGGATCGCAAACTCACCCACCGGGATCCCCGGCATGTTGTGCATGCCGTAAACCTCATTGATCCCCCAGCGGTCCATCATGCCATCGGCACACATCTCACGACCACCGCCACCACCCTCTTCGGCAGGCTGAAAGATGCAGACGGCGGTCCCGTCAAAATTGCGCGTCTCGGCCAGATATTTGGCCGCCCCCAACAGCATCGAGGTGTGGCCATCATGCCCGCAAGCATGCATCTTGCCGGGCACTGTGCTGGCATAGTCGACCCCGGTCTGTTCGATGATCGGCAACGCGTCCATATCCGCGCGCAGACCAATCACCCGCCCTGAATCCCCGCGCCCCTTGATGACCGCCACCACGCCTGTCCGGCCAATTCCGGTGACAACCTCGTCACAGCCAAACGACCGGCACAACTCTGCCACCCGCGCCGCCGTGCGGTGCACATCAAACAGCAATTCGGGGTGCCGATGAAAATTCTGCCGCCATTCGGTGATCTCGGGCAACATGTCAGCGATACGGTTCTTGACGGCCATGAAGGGTCTCCTTTGCCCCGCAGATTGGGCCAATCCCGCCCGCACCACAAGTAGGGTGGGTGAAACCCACCGCCCCGTCACGCCACCCGCACACCCTGCCGCGCGGCCAGATCGCAAAAGAACTGCCACGCCACCCGGCCCGACCGCGCACCCCGTGTCGCCTGCCACTCGATCGCCTCGGCCCACAGCACATCCTCGGCCAGCACAATGCCATGCGCCGCCATATAGCCGCGGATCATTGCCAGATAATCGTCCTGTGTGCAGGGATGAAATCCCAGCCACAACCCGAACCGGTCCGACAGCGATACCTTTTCCTCGACCGCCTCACCGGGGTTGATCCCCGCTTGCCGCTCGTTGTCGATCATCTCGCGCGGCATCAGGTGACGGCGGTTTGAGGTGGCGTAAAAGATCACGTTTTCCGGCCGCCCCTCGATGCCGCCATCCAGAACCGCCTTCAGCGATTTGTAATGCTGGTCATCTTGCGCAAAACTCAGATCGTCGCAAAACAGGATGAACCGGGCCCGCACCCCGCGCAGATGCGCCAGCAAACGCTGCACGGATGGCAAATCCTCGCGGGCCAGTTCCACGATCTTCAGGTCAAACCCCTCGTGGCGCATCTGCGCATGCACGGCCTTGACCAAAGACGATTTGCCCATCCCGCGTGCGCCCCACAACAAGGCGTTGTTTGCCGGCAGCCCCGCCGCAAAATACCGCGTATTGGCCAGCAATGTGTCGCGCGACCGGTCAATCCCGATCAGCAGGCCAATATCCACCCGCGCGACCCGCGCCACCGGCTCCAATCGGTCCGGGGCGGTGTGCCAGACAAAGGCCTCCCCCCCCAGATCAGGTGTTGCCAAAGGCGCCGGGGCCAACCGCTCCAGCGCCTCGGTAATCCGCAACAAGGCATCGCTCACTTGGCAGCCTCTTCGTCGTCTTCCTCGTCCCACAGCCCTTCGGCGCGCAATTCTGCCTCGCGGCGCTTTTCAATCCGCCGGATCAGAAAGATCGAGATTTCGTACAAGGGATAGACCGCCGCAAACAGGATAATCTGGCTCATCAGGTCGGGTGGGGTGACCACCGCCGCCACGATCAGGATAAGGACCACCGCATATTTGCGCACCGCAATCAGGCCCGCCGACGACACCATGCCAGCCTTGCCCAACAGCGTCAGCAGCACTGGCATCTGAAAACACAAGCCAAACGCGATCACCAGCTTTAAAGAGATGTCCAGCGTTTCGTTGACCTTACCCTGAAACACGATGTCAATGCCGCTGTCGACCACTGGTGTCCCGCCCTGCACCGCCGCCACATCCGGTATGATGGTCGCAACCAACGACGCGGCATCGGCAAATCCCAAAAAGAAGCTCATCGCAATCGGCGTGACGACGAAATGCGAAAAGCCCGCCCCAATAAAGAACAATACCGGCGAGGCGATCAGGAACGGCAGAAAGGCAGCCTTCTCGTTACGATAAAGCCCCGGCGCGACAAAGCGCCATAGCTGATAGGCAATCACCGGAAAGGCGACACCAAACCCCGCCACCATCGAAATCCGAACAAGGGTAAAAAAGTATTCCTGCGGTGCGGTGTATTGCATGACCGGATTGGGGTCACCCAGGGCGCGCATCGCCTCCTCGATCGGCTGCAACATGAAAGACAGGATCGTCTCGGCAAAGGTAAAACATAAAAGGATGGCCACGATGTAACTGACCACCGCCCAGATCAGACGGTTGCGCAGCTCGGTCAGATGTTCGATCAGCGGCGCTGCCGAGGCTTCTATCTCGTCGGTCTTGCTCATGCGTCGGCCACTTTCTTCTTGCGCGGGGCGCGTGCGGGCTTGACCAGGGCGGCGTCAAGACCCTCGGCAACAGCCTGCGTTGCCACAGCCTGCGTTGCTACAGCCGGGATATCGGACGCCTCGACCTTTTTCCTGCGCGGCGCTTTGACCGCAGCCACTGGTTGCACGGCCACGGGTTCGGCGTTCAACGCCTTCAACTTGTCAACACTTTCCTTCAGGATCGCCGCCCGAGC
>JANNAF010000079.1:0-1609 GCA_031384005.1 Rhodobacterales bacterium
GCCCTATGTCCGGCGGCGGCTGATCACCGAACCCGAACTGGTCGCCGCCGCATTGCACGCACATGGCCCCGAAAACGCGGAAAAGTTCGTCGAGGAGGTGATCTGGCGCGGCTATTTCAAGGGTTGGCTGGAACGCCGCCCACAGGTCTGGACCGCCTATACCCAAGGGCTGACCGCCGATCTGGCCGCCCTAGACCGCGACCGCCGCTTGCGCCGCGACGTGACCCGCGCGACCGATGGCCAAACCGGGCTGGCCTGCTTTGACGGTTGGGCCACCGAACTGGTCGACACCGGGTATCTGCACAACCATGCCCGGATGTGGTTTGCGTCCATCTGGATCTTTACGCTGGAATTGCCGTGGCGGCTGGGGGCGGATTTCTTTTACCGCAACCTGCTGGACGGCGATGCCGCCTCCAACACGCTGGGCTGGCGTTGGGCGGCGGGGCTGCACACCCGCGGCAAACCCTATCCGGCGACGGCGACCAATATCGCCACCTTTACCAATGGCCGCTTTGCCCCGCGCCCGTCCGATCTGGCCGAGGTGACATCGGGGCTGGAGGCGTCTGAGCCTGACGGCCTGCCCCCTGTCCTGCCGCTGCGCGCCATCACCGCCCCGCAGCCCGGCCGCCCCACCGCCCTGCTGATCACCGATGAGGATTGCCGGGTCGAGGATTTTGCCCTGTCCGCCCTGAACATCCGCACCACCGCCACCCTTGCCGCCAGCGCCCTGCGGTCCCCGCTGCCCGTGGCCGATCACGTCCACCGGTTCGAGGCCGGGGCGCTGGCCGATGCCGCCGCCCGCAGCGGCCACAGCGCCCAGTCGTTGCAGGCCCATCACCCCGCCCTGCTGGCCGATTGGGCCGCCGCATCCGGTGCCACACAAATCGCCACCCCCTATGTCACCGTGGGCCCCCTGCGCGATTGGCTGACCGAGGCGGCCCCCACCCTTGCCGCCCGGGGCATCACCCTGACCGAATGGCGCCGCGACTGGGACAGCGCAATTTGGCCCCATGCCACCGCCGGGTTTTTCAAGGTCAAACAGAACATACCCCGCATCTTGCAACAGGACTTGCCCACCTAACGCAGCCCCGCAAGGTCAAGGTGGAACCGCTGCGCCAAAGGCGCGATGCACTGAACCAGATGCGCCTGAAATGCTGCGGCCAGCGGGCTTGGCACCCGGCCCGCACGGCGCAACAGGCCGACCTGCCGGGTACAACTGCTGTCGGCCAGCGGCACGGCCACCAGACCCGGCGGCAAGGTGACCGTGGCAAGGCCGGGCAACAACGTCACGCCGACCCCAGCCTGCACCATGGCCAGCAATGACGTGACATTGCGCACCCGCAACCGCGCCCCCGCCGCCAGCGTGACAAAGGCAGGGGTGGTGATCTGGGCCGCCGTCTCGTTCAGGATCAACGCGGTGTCGGTCAGGTCGGTCCAGTCCAGCGGCCCCACAAATCCGGCATCGAAGCGGCACACCAGTTTCAGCATATCCTGAAACAGCGGGGTATAGTGCAACCCATCCTCGGCCCCGGCGGCGCTGGCAATGCCAATGTCAGCCTGCCCTGTTTCCACCAGATGCCGCACATCGGCGCTGTCGGTATCGACCAGA
>JANNAF010000099.1:0-14296 GCA_031384005.1 Rhodobacterales bacterium
CTGGATGCGGCGGCAGGCCTCGGTCAATACGGTGTCCGAGGTAGCGTAGCTGACGCGGAAGTTGGGCGATAGGCCAAAGGCCGCGCCGAACACCACGGCAACGCCGGTTTCCTGCAACAGCGCGGTCGCGAACACCTCGTCATCGGTGATCTTGGTGCCCGCCGGGGAGGTCAGGCCGATGCAGCCCGAGATGTCGGGATAGACATAGAACGCGCCTTCGGGTTTCGGGCATTTGATGCCGCGGGCGTCGTTCAGCATGGCGACCACCAGATCGCGGCGGCCCTGGAACAGTTTGCGGTTGGGGGCAAGAAAGTCTTGCGGGCCGTTGAGCGCCTCCAACGCGGCATACTGGCTGACGGAGGAGGGGTTGGAGGTCGACTGGCTTTGGATCGTGCCCATCGCCTTGATCAGATGCGCCGGGCCGCCAGCATAGCCGATGCGCCAGCCGGTCATGGCATAGGATTTCGACACGCCGTTGCAGGTAAGGGTGCGGTCATACAGGGCGGGTTCGATCTGGGCGGGGGTGGTGAATACGAAATCGTCAAAGACCAGATGTTCATACATGTCGTCCGACATGATCCAGACCTGCGGGTGACGCAGCAGCACATCGCACAGCGCCCGCAGTTCGGCAGCGGTATAGCCCGCCCCGGTGGGGTTTGAGGGCGAATTGAAGATGAACCATTTGGTTTTGGGCGTGATCGCCGCCTCCAGCTGCGCCGGGGTCAGTTTGAAATCGGTGTCGATGGTGGCGACCACGGGAACAGGCGTGCCACCCGCCAGCAGAACCATGTCAGGATAGCTGACCCAATAGGGGGCAGGTATGATGACCTCGTCCCCCGGGTTACAGGTGGCCATCAGGGCGTTGTACAGGATCTGCTTGCCACCCGTGCCGACGCTGATCTGGTTGGGCGCGTATTTCAGACCGTTTTCCCGTTCGAACTTGGCGCAAATCGCCTTTTTCAGTTCGGGGATGCCATCGACGGCGGTGTATTTTGTTTTGCCCGCGTCAATGGCGCGCTTGGCGGCGTCTTTGATGTTTTGCGGCGTGTCGAAATCAGGCTCGCCCGCACCAAGACCGATCACGTCACGGCCCTGTGCTTTCAACTCTGCCGCTTTGGTGGTGACGGCGATGGTGGGCGAGGGTTTGACGCGGGCGAGGGTGTCGGACAGGAAGGGCATGGGCCACCTATGGATGTTGTACGGCAAAGGTCTTAGGCTGAGAGCGACAGAGGTTCAAGCGAGGGTGTGATGGAAACCGATGAGGCGAGGTTGAAACGGTTGGCGATGCGGTCATGGCGGCGGGGGACCAAAGAGATGGATCTGGTCTTGGGGCCCTATGCCGACGCCCATCTGGCGGAAATGGCCGCTGGCGCACTGGATGTTTACGACGGCCTGCTGGAAGAGAATGATCAGGATTTGGCGTTATGGGTGATTGGCGGCGCCCTGCCGCCGCCCCGATTCGCAGAGCTGATCGCAGAAATTGCGGTATTTGCCCGGGAAAGGCTGCGGCGCGCGTAAAAAATGTGACGAAACTGAGGCGAGTTTACGTTATGTTTGCGTTTTGTGCCGATTTTGATCTCACATTCCTCATTCGGAAAGCGGAGATCGCCTATGACGTTACATGCCCCCCTACTTGACGGATCGCAAAAGGCCCTGTTGGCCGGATATCTGGACAATTTGTCCATGCTGGAACGATTGCACCGCCTGCTGTTGGATGTGATCAAGGACGAGTTTGAACGGCTTGGGATTCTTGAGATCAACTCGGTTCAGGCGCTGTTGCTGTTCAACGTCGGCGAGAATGAGGTGACGGCGGGCGAGCTGAAATCGCGCGGCTATTATCAGGGCAGCAACGTGTCTTATAACCTGAAAAAGCTGGTGGAGCTGGGATATATGCACCACCAGCGGTCGGAAATCGACCGCCGGTCCGTCCGGGTGCGGCTGACCGAAAAGGGACGCCGGGTGCGGGGGTCGATATCGGACCTGTTCGCCCGCCATGCCGAGGTGTTGGGCAAGCGCGGGGTGATCGACCCCGAGGTGATGGAGACGATCAATTCATCGCTGAAGCGGATGGAGCGATTCTGGACTGAGCAGATCCGCTATATTTACTGACGCGGCGCGGGCGGAAAGCCGGGGGTTTCACACCCCCGAGGCTCAATGGTTCGAGAACCATTGAGCCTTCCCCCGTGGGATATTTGGACAGCGAGGATGGGGTTGGCGAGGATGGGGTTGGCGGGGATGGGGTTGGCGAGGATCGGGTCTGCGAGGATGCGGTCAGCGCCACAGGCTTGCATAGCTGGCGAAGGTGCCTTGCAATTTGGCGAGGAGGCGCAACGGCAGGCCGGGGCGCGGGATATGGCCTGAGGCCAGGCGGTCCACGGCAACCTCGGGTGGGCAGGGGCGGCGGGTGACGGGGTCGTAGTAGCGCGGATAGGCGATGAGGGCGGCGTGGGCCAGAGCGGCCAGCGTTGGGCGTGGCAGCGGGTGGCCGTCGGGGGCGTATTTGCGGCGGTTGGGGATTGGGCCAAGATCGGTCGTCAGGCCCCAGCCGGCATAGAAGGGCGCACCGAGTGTGGTGACGGATTTGCCGCGGATCAGAGCCTCGAACCCCATGAGCGAGGTCATGGTCCAGACCGCGTCACAGAGGTCGATCAGGGCGATGGGGTCGGCGTGCGGTGCCATGACGACGGGCGGGGAGAGCGTGGACAGGTCCGCCGCGCTGAGGGCGCCGGGGCGCAGGCCCGCCTCGACATCGGGGTGCGGTTTGTAGATCAGGGTTGCGGTCGGGTTGGCCTGTCGGGCGGCGCGCAACAGGGCGAGGTTGGTGGGCGTGGTGGGCGAGCCGAGGCGGATCGAGGCGTCATCCTCGACCTGACCGGGGATCAGGATTTTGCGGCCCGGCGGCAGGTTGGGCAGGGGAATAGGCAGGGTGGGCAGGTTATATTTGCTGACCCTGAGGGCGATCAGGCGGGTGATCAGGTCTTGGGCGCGGTCTGTAGCGCCCGGTGTGGGGGGCGACAGGATCAGACGTTCCAGCCGGCTTTCGCGGGTCGGGTCATAGTAGATGCCAAGGTCGTCGGTCACGAGGCTGAGTGGTGGGACGAGGTCCGCGCCAAGGCCGCGCGAGCGCAAGAAGCCGTCTTCGACCCGCATAGCGACCGCGTCGGGTCGGGCTTTGCCGGCCCAGATCAGCAGGTTGCGGCCGGTTCGGGTGGCAATGACGGCTGCGCGGGTGGGATCGTTTTCAAAGATCAGCGGTTTGAATTGGCCAAAGAACTGTTGCAGCCGATGACGTTTCCACAGGCGCATGCCGCTGGCGACATGGCCGTGGCGGTCGCAGCGATAGGCGCGGACATCGGCCTCCAACTGATCGACGGCCTCTTCGAACTGGCAAAGCTGGTCGCGGCAGGGGTCGTACCATGTGGGCGCGATGATCATGGCGGCGGCGAACAGTTGGGTGCGGGTCAGGCTGCGGCGGCGGCGGGGCAGGGGGGTGCGGTCATCGGTCAGGCCCCAGCCGATGTAGAAGGGTTGCCCAAGGACGGTCGGGCGGTGCCCGGCAAGGATCGCCTCAAACCCCAGTTGCGATGAGACGGTGTAAACGGCGATGGCCGCTTGCAGCAGGCGGTGGGGTGAGACGGGATCGGTCAGCAGGGTCACGCGCGCTGTAACATCGGTGGGGAAGAAATGGCCGGGGCGGTGGCCGGATCGGGTTTCGGGATGGGTCTTGATCACGATGCGGGCGGTGGGGTGTTCGGTTTGGGCCAGCACCAGCATTTCACGAAAGGTTGCCTGGGATGCGCCGGAATGGCGGATCGAGGCATCGCCGCGGGTCTGGTCGATGATCAGGACATAGCCGGGGGCCGGGGGATCCAACTCTGGATCGTGATTGTTGTATTTTGACAGATCCAGCGCCCTAAGTCGGTCGATTCCAGTGCGCGCCCGGGTCAAAAGGTTCGAATCGTCCAAGGGGTGACGGGTGAGGATCTGTTCCAGGGCCGAGGGTTTCGCGCTGTCAAAGTGCACACCCAAGGGGTCGATCAGCAGGCCAATCGGCGGATCGCCCATCCGGCCGGGGCGCAGCGAGCGCAAAAAGGCATCCTCGACCCGGATCAGGGGCAGGGCGTGTTTGGCGGCGGCAGCCTCGCCGCGATGGGCATAGGGGGAATGGCCCCAGACCACCACGCCGTCCCCGGCGGAGGGCGTTCCAAGGCGCAATTCGTGGCCCGCCAGCGTCAGGATGCGGCGCAATCGGGGTTGGGTCAGGAAACCGGCATTGTAGAAATAGAGCCGCCGGGGAACGGCCCCGGCGGTCTGGTCAGGCGTGGTCATGGCGTGGTCAGAGGCCTGATGCGGCGTTGGCGACGGAATCCACCCCGGCGGCAGAGCCCGTGATGGCGCCAAGCGTCTTGGTCCATTGGACGAAGGGCGCCTCGGTCACGTAAACGGTGTCGCCGTCACGGATCAGGAAATCGCGCGCCTCGAACATGCCGGTGGGCTGGGTCAGGTCCAGCACATAGACCATGCGCTGCGCGCCTTGCAGGTCGGTGCGGCCAAGGACGGCGTTGGCAATCGGTTCCGCCTCGTTGCGCAGGATAAACACGCCGGTCGGGTCGGCAAGGCTGGAGTTCAGGCCGCCGACGGTGGCAATCGCCTCTAGCGCGGACAGGGTCTGGGCGGTGAAGGGCACTCGGTTTTGCGCGCCGGTCGCACCAAGGGCCACAAAGGCGCGGCTGTCCTGTTCGACCACGATCTGGTCACCGGGACGCAGCGCGATGTCCAGCGACGGGTTGGAATACAGGTCCTGCAACCAGATTTTTTCAGAGCGGTTTCCGCGGGTTACGCGAACCACGGCCACGGCGGGCGGAATGGTCACGCCGCCGGCCTTGGACACCATGGCGGTCAGCGTGCGTGCGGCACCATCGATGGGATAATTGCCTTGGCCGCCCACAGCGCCCGCCACCGTGACGGCAGAGCCGTCGCCGGCCACGCGGCTGACGGTGACCTGCGGGTCGGGGGTTTGCGGGTCCAGCTTGCGGGTGATTGCGTCGCGCACCCCCTCGGGGGTGTTGCCTGCGGCCTTGATCCGGCCCGCATAGGGCACAAAGATAAAGCCCTGACCATCAACCTGCACCGTGTTCAGCGCCGAGACGCGCTGTCCGGTGTTGCCAAGCAGCGGGTCATCCTTGACGTTTTCGAACACGGTCAGCGACAGCACATCGCCCGCCGAGATCGTATCAGACCCCATCACCCCGGCATCAAGAAAGCTGGAGGAGAAGCCCAGCGACGGCACCACCGATGTGGCGCGGGTCACCTGCGGGTTGACCGTCACGATGAAGGCGTCGCCGCCTTCAAGCACGGAGCCCTTGTAGATTTCGGATTTGTTCGGCCCCGAACGGGGAAGGCCGCAAGAAGCGGTTCCCAGCAACAAGGCGACAAGGGACAGCGCGGCTGCCCCCTTTGAGAGATACGTGGTCACTGCCCGGGCTCCTTTAACTGGAGTTTGCCTCAAGTTTTGCCAGCAAGCCTACGCAGACATGAGATAAATTGAAAGCGGCGTTTTCAGGCGGTCAGTTTACCAGCCGCAACTGTTGCCGTGGTGCCGCGTTTCCCGAGGTGAGGGCGTCATAGGGATCCTCGGGTTGCAGCATCATGTCGACCACTTGACGCAACAGTTCGCGGCGGCCCTTGGTCGAGTAAAAACCGCCGGGCACCTGTGAGGTTTCCAAAAGGTAATGGCGATAGTCGCGGTAGGCGCGGCTGTCGGGCCGGGTCGGATGGGCGAAAAAGTCAGGCAATGACTGGTTCGACACAAACTCGGGTTTGGCATAGACGGCGGCGCCGAACACCTTGAGCGGCAGGCCGCGCCACAGCACCTGTTGGGCGGCGGTCGAGTTCACGGTGACGGCGGTGCGGGCATGGTTCAACAACTGCGCCAGTTTGCCGCCCTGCACAAAGTGGACACGGTCCGCTACGCCATGCAGCGCCGCAAGACGGCGGATTTCGCGGGCAACGGGGACGCGGCCATCCTCTAGCGGGTGGGCCTTGAACACCAGTTGGTGGTGACGGGGGGCACCCTTGGCAAAGCCCTCGACCACAAGGGCCAGAAACTCGGTCATCGTTCCGAAGGGGGAGTGCATCTGAAAGCTGGCATCGTGTTCCAGTTGCAGCAGCACCAGATGATAAGGCGCGCCGCCGTGCTGGATGCGCCAAGTGGCGACCATACGGCCAAGGCGGTGAATGGGCAGCAGGATCAGACGTTTGCAGTACAAAATGAACTCTTGCCCCACGGTCAGGGCGCGGTGCGGGCGAAAGTTGCGATAGTCCCAGAACCCGGTCAGCACGAACCAGTGGTACAGCGCCCCCCAGAACATATGCTGGCGCATGTCGCCCCAATGGGCGGGCGCGTCGGGCAGTTCCATGTCGGAATGGGCCAGCGCGTCCTGCATCTGGGCGATGGACAGGTCCATCAGGCGCGAATGGCCGTTGGACCCGCCGCGTTCATAGGTGACCCAATGG
Organism: Rhodobacterales bacterium; assembly: GCA_031384005.1. GTDB lineage: Bacteria > Pseudomonadota > Alphaproteobacteria > Rhodobacterales > Rhodobacteraceae > Stagnihabitans. Next base: position 6,517 of record JANNAF010000099.1, read on the forward strand.
GGCCGCAGATACCCCTCCTCGAACACATGGACGGTCAGGTTCAATGCGCGGGCCACGGCCACGGCATGGGCATGAATTGGGCGGGTGTCGCCATACAGGACCACATCGGTGATCCCCTTTGACACGATGATATGGTGCAGGGTTTCGGACCAGAGGTCGGGCGTCCCCTTGTAGGGGATATAGGTGTCACTGCTGGTCCAGAAGGCGCGGTCGCCCCGGTTGAACCCGACGCGCCAGACCTGCGCCCCTGCCTTGGTCAGCATCCGGCCAAGCCTGTGAAAGAAGGGCCCGTGCGGTCCTTGCAAAAACAGAAAGTTATGGCCTTGTGCGGTGCCGGGCATGGTGATCCTTTGCCCGCTGTTGGTCGGGCGAACAGGTGGCAAGGTAAAGGGGAAAACTTGCCAATGCGTGACCGTTAGACTGCAAGCACGGCAAATTTGCGGCAAATAGCGCGCTTGCAGGGGGCAAGGGGTCGGGGTTACCTTGGGCCAAAAGGGAGAGGCGGCATGTTTACCGGCATCGTGACGGATCAGGGCAGGATTTTGGCACTGCGGCAAGACGGCGATCTGCGGGCGCGGATTGGCACAGGGTATGATGTGGGCCGGATTGATATTGGCGCGTCGATTGCCTGCGAAGGGGTTTGTCTGACAGTGGTGGGTCTGGGGACCGACCCCAGCAACTGGTTTGACGTGCAGATCTCGGCCGAGACGGTGTCCAAGACCAATCTGCCGGGGTGGCAGGTCGGCACGGTGGTGAACCTGGAGCGGGCGTTGAAGGTCGGCGACGAATTGGGCGGTCATATCGTGTCGGGCCATATTGACGGTGTGGCCGAGGTTGTGGGCGTACGGCCCGAGGGTGATAGCCTGCGCGTGCGGTTCCGTGCCCCCGACGCGCTGGCGCGGTTCATCGCACCCAAGGGGTCGATCGCGCTGAACGGCACCAGTCTGACCGTGAACGAGGTCGAGGGCGCCGAGTTTGGCATCAATTTCATCCCCCATACCCGCGCCGTCACGACCTGGGGCACTGTCGCCGTGGGCGACCGGGTCAACCTGGAGGTGGACACCATGGCGCGCTATGTCGCACGGCTGCGCGAATGGGACTGATCGGGCATAACGGGGGCCCGTCGGTCGAGGGCGGGCAGGCGTGGCGGCAGCATTGCTGGACTGCGGCACGGGCCGCGTTGTTGCCGACCCTGCCGATCGAGGTGCTGCGCACGCGGGTCCGGCGGGCGCAGGCGCTGGGATTGGAATATCGCACCTATGCCTCGGTCCGCGCCCAGACCGGGCATGATGTGGTGGGGTTCCTGTTTTCGTCCAACGCGCTGCGGGTCACGGTGCAGGCAGTGCGAATGCCCGAGGGGCGGGCGGCCAAGCTGGCGGCGGTGCAGGCGCAGCGGGTCGGACTGGCGCAGGGTTTGCTGAACAGCGACCAATTGGCCGCGTTGAACCCCGAGTTGGACCGTGTGGCGGATGCGCCTGCGCTGCTGGCCCAATACGGTGCGACGGCAAGGCATATCCGCGCTGTGCTGGGCCGGGTGCCGGGTGACCGGATGATCCTGGTGGGCGACATGACGCTGGAGCGGGACTGGTGCACGGCGGGCCGGTTGGCGGGCTATCTGGAGGCGGGGCGCTATTTCGGCGCGGCATTGGGTCGCTAGCGTCTGGCCTTTGGGCGCGGCTTTGGATAAGGGCAGGCTTCACCTTGCGGGGGCGGACCGATGAGCCAGATCAAGACCGAGTTTTCCGATGCCATTTCTTCGGTCGAAGAAATCATCGAAGATGCTCGCCAAGGCCGCATGTTCATTCTGGTTGACCATGAGGACCGCGAAAACGAGGGGGATCTGGTGATCCCGGCGCAGATGTGTGACGCGGCGGCGGTCAACTTTATGGCGACCTATGGCCGCGGGCTGATTTGTCTGACGCTGACCAGCAAGCGGATTGACGAGTTGGGCCTGCCGCTGATGGCCTCCAAAAACTCCAGCCGGCATGAAACGGCGTTCACCGTGTCGATCGAGGCGCGCGAGGGGGTCGAAACCGGGATTTCCGCCAAGGACCGGGCGACCACTGTGGCAGTGGCGATTGATCCCGCCAAGGGCCGCGCCGACCTTGCCACGCCGGGCCATGTGTTCCCGCTGCGGGCGCGCGATGGTGGGGTGCTGGTGCGGGCCGGGCATACCGAGGCGGCGGTCGATGTCAGCCGGTTGGCGGGGTTGGACCCGTCGGGCGTGATCTGCGAAATCATGAATGACGACGGCACCATGGCGCGGCTGCCCGATCTGGTCAGCTTTGCCCAGCGCCACGGGTTGAAGATTGGCACGATCAGCGATCTGATCGCCTATCGCCGCCGCCACGACAACCTGATCCGCGAACGCGCGGTCAAGCGGGTGCAATCGGTCCATGGCGGCGAATGGCTGATGCGGATTTTCACCGATGACACCCATGGCGATGAACATGTTGTGCTGACCAAAGGCGATCTGGCGGGCGATGCGCCGGTTCTGGTGCGGGTGCATACCTTGAACCCGCTGGAGGATGTCTTGGGCATCGGTGACAACCATGTGGGCGATCTGCAGCGCGCCATGAAGGTCATTGCGGCCGAGGGGCGGGGCGTGATTGCCCTGTTGCGCGACACCACGATGCAGGTCGTGCTGGAGGGCGAGGCCAGTCCGCAGACCCTGCGCCATTACGGGTTGGGGGCGCAGATCCTGTCCAACCTTGGCCTGACCGCCATCACGCTGGTCAGCAATTCAAAAGCACCGCGCGTTGTCGGGTTGGAGGCTTATGGCCTGACCATCACCGGCACCCGCGCCATGACGGAGTAGGGCAATGGCTGCGAACGAGACACATTACACCCTGGCCCTGCCGGTCTTTGACCGCCCGGTGCGTCTGCTGATCGTGGTGGCGCCCTATTACAAGGACATCGCAGATCAGCTGGTGGCCGGGGCGACCGGGGTTGCGGCATCGGCAGGGGCCGAGGTCGAGGTGATCGAGGTTCCCGGCGCGCTGGAGGTGCCGACAGCGATTGCCATGGCCGAACGGTTGGCCGATTTTGACGGCTATGTGGCACTGGGCTGTGTGATCCGCGGCGAGACGACGCATTACGACACGGTGTGCAACGACAGTTCGCGCGCGATCAGCCTGCTGGGGTTGCAGGGCGCCTGCATCGGCAACGGCATCCTGACCGTGGAAAACCGCGCCCAAGCGCAGGCGCGGGCCGAAGTTGCGGGTCAGAACAAGGGGGGCGGGGCGGCGGCGGCGGCACTGCATCTGGTGGCGATTTCGCGCAAATGGGCGGGCGAAACCAAGGGTATCGGATTTCGCGCATGAAGGGCCCTGACAAAAAGCAGATGAAATCGGCGGCACGGCTGTATGCGGTGCAGGCGTTGTTCCAGATGGAAAGCTCGGGGCAAACCGTCGAGGCTGTGACAGCCGAGTTCGAAACCCACCGTTTTGGCGCTGTCTACGACGATGACGAGATGGCCGAGGGCGATGTGACCCATTTCCGCGCCATCGTGAACCATGCCGTCGATTTGCAGGCGCGCATCGATCAGATGACCGACCGCGCCTTGGTGGCGAAATGGCCGATCGAACGCATCGACCCGGTTCTGCGCGCGCTGTTCCGCGCCGCCGGGGCCGAGTTGATCGAGATTCCGACCCCGCCACGGGTGGCGATCACCGAATATGTCGATGTGGCCAAGGCTTTTTTCCCCGACGGCAAGGAAGCCAAATTCGTGAACGCGGTTCTGGATCACATGGCGCATGAGGCCAAGCCCGAGGGCTTTTGACGTTTTCGTGAACGAAAACAGATAACTGCCAAAACCCGACCCTGCGCTGATCTGGATTAGGTCAGCCCAGCCCCGAACCATGTAACCCGAGGCGGTACTGCAAACCGTGAGAGGGATTGCCATGAAGACATACCATTTGGGCGGAGTAGCCGCAATTTTCACCATCGCCGCTGCCGGCGCCTTTGCGCAGACCGATCTGACCGGCACCACCGCGATGGGCGACCGGATTGACGACGTTCAGTCGTCTGTGGCCGATGACATCGCGCGCGGCGAGGATGATCGCCGCTTTGGCAACCCGGAATTCCGTCCCGGACTGTCGGGCAGCGCGTCACTTGGGTATTCGGGACAGACTGGCAACAGCGAATCACAAGACCTGTCCCTCGGCGCGCGGTTCCGTTTCGCCTCGGGTCCGTTTGTGCAAAACATCGGCTTGGCCATGGAATTTGCCGAGACAGCGGGCAACGTGACCCAACGTGACGTGTTCGGGGTTTATGACGGGAACTACTATGTGAATTCCAGCCTGTATGGTTTTGTCCTTGGGCGGATCGAATCCGATGGTCTGGCCAAGAAAGCGTCAGAGACCAAGCAGGATGCATATCTGGGGGTGGGTCCGGGGTACCGGATCGTGAACACCGAACAGATGACATGGCGCGTTCAGGCTGGTCTTGGGATCAGCTATCTTGAAGACGGCACGGGTGCCAAGACCCGCGAGCCCGGGGCGATCGTGTCGTCGCGGTTTTATTACAAGTTCAACGACAAGATTTTTGCGACCAATGACACCGATATCCTGCGGACAGAATCGTCGCTTCGGGTCAACAATGACTTTGGCATCAACTTTCAGGTGTCGGACGCCATGGCAACGCGCGTCAGCTACATGACCGAGTACAACGACAACCGTGCGATTCGTTCCGACAACAAGTTGGGCGTGGCTTTGGTCGTCGGGTTCTGACCTGCTGAAAGTGGAATGGCGGGGGCGGCTGAAAGGCCGCCCCTTTTGCCATGGACGGTTCGGTATCGGCGGCAGCGGGTTTTGGCGCAGCGAGATAAATGTGATTTTGCGCTTGTAGAATCCGATGTTAGCCTTATTTTAACCACAAAGGATCCAGGAGGGGTCATGCCAAAGATAATTCGTCGCGGCCTAGAAGCCATTCGCGCCTTGGTTGAACTGATCGGTGAGGCCACCTTGCCCGCACCCAAGCGCGTGCCTGTCAAGGTGGGCGCAGGCAAATCCCGCCGTTGATCTGATGGGGTAATGAAAAAGGCGCGCCGGTGGCGCGCCTTTTTCATTTGTAACGCAGGTTGGCACGGTAGCATTGCACGACGACGCGTCGGAATGCGCCCCATGGCGATGCGTCTGTGTGCGTAAGGGTGGCGGGCCCGCAGCAGCCGTGGCAACTTGAGTTTTCCCGAGAGCCAGAGGTCTCAGGTGGGAACCAGGTAGCAAGACCAGGATCTTGCCAGAGCCAGCCCCCGTTCACGTGCTTATCGGCCACTGGAAAAATGGTCGCACACGAGAAGAGCAGCACCCGCCACCCCCAACATAGGCGCGGACGGGCGATATCGCAAGGCTTGCCAGATGTTCACCTTTGGTTCATGATGCTGATATGACGCTGGATGACACCCTTCCCCCGATGCCCGGCCAGCGGCTTGCCCGTGGGGTGGCGCGGGCGCTGCGGGCGCTGGATTTCGTCACGGTGGACGAATTGGTGCCGGTGGCGGGCCTGCGGGTTGATCTGATGGCGCTGGGGCCCAAGGGCGAGGTTTGGGTGATCGAGTGTAAATCCAGCCGCACCGATTTTCGCAGTGATCAAAAGTGGCAAGGCTATCTGGAATGGTGTGACCGTTTCTTTTGGGCGGTCGATGCCGATTTCCCGACCCACCTGCTGCCCGAGGGAACCGGGCTGATCCTGGCCGACGCCTATGACGCCGAAATCGTGCGGATGGGGCCGGAAACGCCGCTGGCCGGGGCGCGGCGCAAGGTCATGTTGCAAAAATTCGCGCGCCACGCAGCGGCGCGGTTGCATGGATTTCGCGATCCGGGAGTGGCGGCGTTCACGATTTAGGGTGGTGTCCAGATATGGACAGACCGGCAAGCCATTGAAAAAACACGGAAACGCGGTTTTTGTTAACCGCATGGCAAGGTTTGCCGCACCTGTTTTTTCTGCGAAAAAACCGACGGAAACCTGCGCATCCGCCTAACGCTTTTTCTTGGGGGCGGGTTTGGTGCCCATGGCGCGGGCCGCCTCGGCTGCGCTGCGCAGTTCCTCGGCAATCTCGTCCGCCTCTTCGGGGTCAAAATCCAGCGGCAGTTCCACACCACCCTCGGCCTCGATATAGATGCGCACCATGCCGTGATCGGTCGGGCCGATCTGGATGTTCGCGGCGATGTCGCTTTGCTTGTCGATGCCCATGGCTGCCTCCGGTCGTGACTGGCACCGGGTTTGGGCGAGGGGAGGCGGCGTGTCAAGCGCAGCTGGGTCATTTTCCGGTTGACCCCCCCGCCGCATGGGATTAATCGGACCCCGCGTGCCGCGTTAGCTCAGTTGGTTAGAGCGCTGGATTGTGGATCCAGAGGTCCCCCGTTCAAGCCGGGGACGCGGTACCATTTCCCCGACCAAATGTTCGCGCATCCGGTCCGAAAACCGGTTCCCTGACTTCGGGATGCGCTCAGGCCAGATACTGCGTGCGCACCGCATTGGGCGAGGTGCCGTAAGCCATCTTGAACTGGTGGTAGAACTGGCTGATCGAGGTGAAGCCCGACGCCTCGGCCACCGAGGACACCGCCAGTGCGCTTTCCACCAGCAGCGCCCGTGCCCGCATCAGGCGCATCCGCAGGACGAACTGTTTCAGGGGGGTCTGCATGATTTTGGTGAACAGCCCCAGCGCATAGTTTTCATGCAGGCCCGTCATCGCGGTGATGTCGGCGTTGCGCAGCGGTTTATCGAGGTTTTCCAGAATGAAGCGCACCATGGCGATGACATGGCGGATGTGCACGGAGCTGAGGGCGCGGTCGCCGTCGGCGTCGTTGCGGGGATTGCGCAAAAACTCGGGCGGGGCGGTAAAGGCGCGGCGGAACAGGGCGTTCAGGTCCATTTTTAACACCTCGGTCCGTTCAAAATCGCCGGAGCGGTAATCGGCATACCAACGGCGCACCATATCCTCGGAACACAGCGCCTGCGGCAGCAAGAGCAGCCCCCCCCCCAGCAGCGCCACCTGCATGGGCGTGATGTGGTTCATCATCAGGAACGCATCCAGCGGCAGATAGATGTTGCACAGGCGCGGCGGTTGATTGCCCGTGGGGGTGACAGCGGTCAGGCGGTGCGGGACCCCGGCCCAGAACACCGCCAGCCGCCCCTCGGGGATGTGGACCTGCTGGTCATCAACCATATAGTCCATCGTGTGATGCAGCGAAAAGTTCGCCTCCACATGGCCATGCCAATGCGGGACGGCCATCGTCTGAGGTTCAAAGATACGCATGCCGAACCGGCCAAAGGCGCGGCTGTTGGAATAAAAGTGCCGTTCATGCGCGGGGGCGGCGTTCAACCTGCCCGTGTCTTCGCGGTCCTTCATGGTCGCAGCACCCCAATCTTAGAAAGCCGGAATAGAATCTGGCAAACTGGTATTGTTGTAAAGCGGATTTGTTCGCAATGATGGGTCACAGCGCGGCAGAATCGCAGCAAGCGACCAAATCCGCGTTGTGACCTTGGGAAACCCGGCCTTTTGGCCAAGGGAGGAAACATGAAAATGCATATCCGCCGCGTTGCTTTGGCAACGCTGTTGTTGGGTGTGTCTGCTGTGGCCGTGCGTGCCGAGATGATGGCACCCACGACCCCGCCGGACGCACCGAAATTTGACGCGCAGGGCGAGCCGACGTTTGTCAACCGCGCTGACATCTTTGAATACAAGGCCCTGCCGGCCTATGCCGAGCCGGCCTATGTTGCGGCCTTTGTGGCTGCGGGCAAACTGCCTGCCGTCGCGGACCGCCTGCCCAAAGAGCCG
>JANNAF010000105.1:0-4517 GCA_031384005.1 Rhodobacterales bacterium
GCAGGGTGCTGGGCGGGTGGCCAAACCTTTGGCGGAAGGCGCGGCTGAGGGTTGAGGGCGACGAGAAGCCGGTGCGCAGGGCGACCTCGGCCAGCGGGTGCCGCGTGTCGGTGATCATGCGGCGGGCGGCGGCAAGGCGCAGGTCCAGCGCATAGGCGGCGGGGGTTTGGCCGGTGTTCTGGCGGAACAGCATTTCAAGGCGGCGGGGCGACAGGGCGGCGCGGGCGGCAAGGGCGGCGATGGGGTCGGGGGTGTCGAGGGTGGCTTCCATCCGGGCGATGGTTTGGGCGACGCGGGGGTCAAGGCGGGGGTCGGGCTTTTGCGGCAGGATCTGGGGTTCGGAGCCTTCACGCGCCGTGGTGATGAAACTGGCGGCCACTTGCAGCGCGGTGGCGGTGCCGTGGCGTGACCGGATCAGGTGCAGCATCAGGTCGGCGGCGGGGGCGGCACCCCCTGCGGTAAAGCGATTGCGGTCAATCACATAGCGGTCGGGGACGACATCAACCTGGGGGTGGGCGGCGGCAAGGTCTTCCAAGTCTTCCCAATGCACGGTGGCCTTGTGGCCATTGAGCAGACCAGCGCGGGCGAGGACCCAGGCGCCCGCGTCGATGCCGCCGATGGCGGTAAAGCGGGGCGACAGGCGGGACAGTTCGCGGATCAGGGGCGCGGTGGCGACCTGGGATTGGCGGTAGCCTGCGATGACGACAAGGGCATCTGCGCCCTCGGCTGTGGCGAGGGGACCGGTGGAGGGCAGTTCGATGCCGCAGGTCAGGGGGACGGGTTGGCCATCGGGCGAGGTGATGCGCCAGCGGTAGGCCTCATGCCCAAGGTGGCGGTTGGCGGAACGCAGGGGGTCGAGGACGGAGGCCACCTCCAGGATGCTGGCCTGCGGCAGGACGAGGGCGGCGAGGGTCAGGGGTTTTGCCGAGGGGGCAAAGATTGTTGCGGTTTGTGCCATGCGGATTTCGTAAATCGTCAAGCGTATGGGCGCAAGGGCGTTATGGTGTGGGCAAAATGGAGGTATGCCATGCCCTTGGCCATGAACCGCGAAGTTTTCATCACCTGTGCCGTGACCGGATCGGGCGGCACGCAGGACCGCTCCCCGCATGTGCCGCGTTCGCCTGAGCAGATTGCCAAGTCGGCGATTGATGCGGCCAAGGCGGGGGCGGCGGTGGTGCATTGCCATGTGCGTGACCCCGAGACGGGCAAGCCCTCGCGCGATGGGGCGTTGTATCGGGAAGTGACGGAGCGGATTCGCGATTCTGGCACGGATGTGGTGCTGAACCTGACCGCCGGAATGGGCGGCGACCTGCTGTTTGACGGGACCGAGGCGATGGACCGCATGGGGGCGCGGTCTGACATGGCCGGGGCGACCGAGCGGGTGGCGCATGTGGTCGACTGCCGGCCCGAGATATGCACGCTGGACTGCGGGACGATGAATTTCAACGAGGCCGATTATGTGATGGTCAACACGCCCGGCCTGCTGCGCGACATGGCGCGGCGGATGGTGGCGTCTGGCACGCGGATCGAGATTGAGGCGTTTGATACGGGGCATCTGTGGCTAGCCAAGCAGTTGGCATCTGAGGGGATCATTCCCGATCCGGTCCTGGTGCAACTGTGCATGGGTGTGCCGTGGGGCGCGCCGGATGATTTGAACACCTTCCTTGCGATGGTCAACAATGTGCCAAGCCATTGGCACTGGAGCGCCTTTGCGATTGGGCGCAACCAGATGGCCTATGTCGCGGCCAGCGTGTTGGCCGGGGGCAATGTGCGGGTGGGGTTGGAGGATAACCTGTGGCTGGACAAGGGGGTTCTGGCGACCAATGCGCAGTTGGTCGAGCGGGCGGTTTCCATCATTTCCAACCTCGGGGCGCGGGTGATTACCCCGGCTGAGGTGCGGGCGAAGTTGAAGTTGGAAAAGAGGGCACCGCTATGAACCGCAAGGCAGCGATCATTGGCGGTGGGGTTATTGGCGGCGGATGGACAGCGCGGTTCGTGCTGAACGGGTGGGACGTCTCGGTGTACGACCCCGGCCCGGCAGCGGAACGCAATGTGGCGACCATGCTGGCCAATGCCCGGCTTGCCGTTCCCGCCCTTTCGGATGTGCCGATGCCGCCCGAGGGGCGCGTGACCTTTGCCGCGACAATGGCGGAGGCGCTGGAAGGGGCAGAATATGTGCAGGAAAGCGTGGGTGAAAGGCTGGAGTTGAAGCATCAGGTCTATGCTCAGATGCAGCAAGCCAATCCCGATATCCTGATCGGGTCATCCACCAGCGGGTTCAAGGCGGTCGATTTGCAAAAGGGCGCGGTGAACCCTGCCAACATCATCGTCGCCCACCCGTTCACGCCGGTCTATCTGCTGCCCTTGCTGGAAATCTCGGCTTCGGCGGCGAATACGCCCGAGGTCATCCAGCGTACCAAGGACATCGTGACCGAGATCGGCATGTTCCCCCTGGTGATGCGCAAGGAGATCGACGCCTTCATCGGCAGCCGGTTCCTTGAGGCAGTCTGGCGCGAGGCGTTGTGGATGCTGAAAGACGGAGTGGCCACGACCGAGGAAATCGACGACGCGATCCGGATGAGTTTCGGGCTGCGTTGGGCGCAGATGGGCCTGTTCGAGAATTACCGGATTGCCGGGGGCGAACAGGGGATGCGGCACTTCATGGCGCAGTTTGGCCCCTGCCTGACCTGGCCGTGGACCAAGCTGACCGACGTCCCCGAGTTCAATGACGAGTTGGTGGACCTTGTGGCCGGGCAGTCGGACGCGCAGTCCGGGCATATGCATATCCGCGATCTGGAGCGGTTGCGCGATCAGAACCTGGTGGGGATTTTGCGGAGCCTGAAGGACCGCAATCAAGGCGCGGGCAAGGTGCTGCGCGAGCATGACGCCCGCCGGGCCGTGGGGTTTCATCAAAAGCCGCATGGCGCGCCGCTGGTTCTGGCGCAGATGCAGGTCCTGCCAAGCTGGATCGACTATAACGGCCACATGACCGAAAGCCGCTATCTGTTTGCGGCGTCTGAGACCTGTGACGCGCTGCTGCGTCTGATCGGGGCGGATATGGACTATGTGAAGGGCCGCCACAGCTATTACACCGCTGAAACCCATATCATGCATCTGGGCGAGGCCAAGCTGGGCGACCGGCTGACCGGCACGGTGCAGGTGCTGGGGGCCGATGAAAAGCGGCTGCATCTGTTCACCTCGATCCTGCGGGACGGGGTGGCGGTGGCGACGGTGGAACAGATGTGCCTGCATGTCGATATGGCGGCAGGCAAGACCTGCCCGGCGGCACCCGAGGTGCTGGCGAAACTGATGCCGATTGCCGAGGCGCACAAGGCGTTGCCCAAGCCTGCGGCGGCGGGTCGGTTCACCGGGCAACGCTCGTGAAGCGGGTTCTGATCACGGCGGGGGCGAATGGGATCGGGCTGGTGATGGCGCGGGCCTTTCAGGAGGCTGGCTACCGCGTCTGGGTGACGGATGTCGATCATGACCCGCTGGCCGCCCTGCCGCCGGGGATCCGGGGCAGCCATTGCGATGCCGCCTCCGAGATGGCGATGGAGGCGCTGTTTGCCGATATCGGGGAGGCTTGGGGCGGGCTGGACGTTCTGTGCGCCAATGCCGGGATCAAGGGGCCAACGGCGGCGATCGAGGACATGCCGCTGGAGGGCTGGCACCAGTGTCTGTCGGTCAATCTGGACGGTGCGATGCTGGCGGCCAAGCATGGGGCGCGGCTGATGAAACCGGCGGGCAAAGGGGTGATGATCTTTACCTCCTCGACCGCGGGTCTGTACGGTGTGCCGTACCGCGCGCCCTATGCGGCGGCGAAATGGGCGGTGATTGGGTTGATGAAGACGGTGGCGATGGAGTTGGGGCCGCATGGCATCCGCGCCAATGCGATCTGTCCGGGGTCGGTGAATGGGCCGCGCATTGACCGGGTGATCGACGCGGAAGCGGCGGCCAAGGGCATGACGCCCGAGGCTGTGCGGGCAGGCTATGCCAGCGGGACGGCGCTCAAACGCCTGACCGACCCGGATGACGTGGCGCATATGGCGCTGTTTCTGGCCTCGGACGGGGCGCGCATGGTGTCGGGCCAGGCGCTGACCGTTGACGGCTTTACCATCAATCCCGACCCGTGAGGACCAAATGGATTTCGGCCTGAACCAAGAACAACAGATGATCGTCGACACCACGCGGGCGTTTGTGGAAAACGAGCTTTATCCGCATGAGGCGATGGTGGAACGCACCGGCGTGCTGCCGGTGGAACTGATCCGCGAGATCCAGAAAAAGGCCATGGCAGCAGGGCTTTACGCCGCCAACATGCCGGCTGAAGTGGGGGGTGCGGGGCTGGATACGATTGCCTGGCTGCTGTATGAAAAAGAGTTGGGGAAAGCGAACTATGCCCTGCACTGGACCTGCGTGGCGCGGCCATCGAACATCCTGTTGGCGGGCAATGCCGAACAGCGCGAACAGTACCTGATGCCCTGTATCCGGGGCGAAACCTGGGATTGTCTGGCGATGAC
>JANNAF010000120.1:0-8064 GCA_031384005.1 Rhodobacterales bacterium
AATCGACGGAAAAATCGCAGGTGGCGTGCGGGCAAAGACCTTTGGCCGCCGCGGCGGAAACTCGGGCGCAGGAAAGCGGCGCGGACGGCGGTCTTTGGGCAATGTGGCCATGGGTCAGGCTCCTTTGCCCCATCAGACGCGCCCGCAGCCCAAACCGCAAGCGCATCCGCTGTATGACCCTAGCTTTGTAACACCGGAAACCAGTCCTCACGCAACCGCTGCCCCGCCACCATCCCATGCCCCGGATAGGGCGGCGAGGTGCGGCCCGGCCGTTCGACATAACGGGCATCCTCACCCACCAGCCGCAATGAAAACGCCCGCCGCCGCGCGCCCGTGTCATTCCCGCGCGCACCGTGCAGCGTCAGATAGTCAAACGCCACCGCATCGCCCGGCTCCATCTGCCATTCGCGAATATCCATCCCCTCGGCATCGGGGTCCGGCACGGCCATGTATTTTTCCGGGTCAGGATAAAATGACGTGTCCGACAGCCACCGTTTGGGCAACACTTCCTTGGGCCAGCGGTGCGATCCGGCCACACAGCGCAACGACGCCTCGCGCACCGGGTCCAACGGCGACCAGAACGAAACGGTCTGCCGCCCCTCGACAAAGTAATAGGGCCCGTCCTGATGCCACGGCGTCGGCTTGGACGTGCCGGGTTCCTTGACCAGCACATGGTCATGGAACAGTTGCACGCGCTGCGACCCCATCAACTGCCCCGCCACCCCGGCCACATCAGACCCCCGGATGACCCGCTCAAACTCGGGGATGCGGTCCCAGTTGCAATAGTCGTCAAAGAACCGCCCACCCTCGCCCGGTTTCAGGTTTTCGGCGGCATAGGGTCCGGGTTCGGCCATGTTGCGCGCAACGCCTGCGCGCAGATCCTCGACGTGATCCGCCCATAGCCCCTTGATCAGCACCACCCCATCGCGTTGAAAGGCGGCAACCGTCTCATGTGTCACCAGCATCGGCGTCCCTCCGGTTTTGACCCTGCTTGCCATGCATTGCCGCGCCGATCAATGCACAGCGTTGCAGCAAACCGTTGCGCCGATCCCACACCCCGACACCCAGCCAAACCGCTTTGGTCCCCAAAAACCCGATACCCAATGCGCTTTGGCTGACCATTTGGCCGCCCCCCATGCGCCACCGCCTCCACCTGAAACGTTTACGGACCCTGCGCAATGCTTTGACCTTGGCCGCAGCACGCATTAAAGTGGCCGCGAACCTTAGAAAACCGTTTTGGCCCAGCCCCGATGAACCTCAAAGAACTCGCTGAAAAGCTCGGGCTGTCGCCCACGACGGTCAGCCGCGCGCTGAACGGCTACCCCGAGGTGAACGAGGCGACCCGCGAACGCGTCGCCGCCGCCGCCCGCCGCCACAATTACCGCCCCAACGCCCGCGCCATCCGTCTGGCCACGGGCCGCGCCCTTGCCGTTGGCCATGTCATCCCGCTGAATACCCGCACCGAAATCATGAACCCGATCTTTGCCGATTTCATCGCCGGCGCGGGCGAGATCTATTCGCGCAGCGGTTATGACATGATCCTGTCCATCGTCGCGGACGAGGCCGAGGAAACCGCCTACCGCGACCTGATGTCGCGCGGAACGGTTGACGGCGTCATCGTCCACGGCCCCAAAACCAACGACCCGCGCATCAAGGTGCTCAAGGATCTGGGCCTGCCGTTTGTGGTGCATGGCCGCGCCACCGGGTCGGAACTGGATTACAACTGGGTCGATGTGAACAACCGCCGCGCCTTTCAACGCGCGACCGAGTTTCTGTTGCACCTTGGCCACCGCCGCATCGCGCTGGTCAATGGCCTTGAACACATGGATTTCGCCATCCGCCGCCGCGCCGGATATACCGAGGCGCTGGCCTCGGTGAACCTGACCCCAGACCCCGCGATCATGTCCTCTGATGAGATGACCGAGATTTCGGGCCACCGCGCCGGGGTGCGTGCCCTGAGCCACCCACATCCCGCCACCGCCTTTCTGGCCGCCTCCATGCTGCAAGGCATGGGCCTGCGCCGCGCAATCGAGGGGCGCGGCCTGACCCTTGGCCGCGATGTGTCGGTCATCATCTTTGACGACGACCTCAGCTATCTGCGCAATGGCGACGATGTGCCAATCTTTACCGCCACCCGGTCCTCGGTCCGCGAGGCGGGCAAACTATGCGCCGAAATGCTGCTTGCCGCGATTTCGCAGCCGGGCACCCCGCCGCAACACCGCCTGCTGGAGGCCGAACTGATCCTTGGCCAATCCACCGGCCCCGCCCCTCAATCCTGACAGGACCCATGATGCCGCTTTCCCGGTTCGACTTTCCACCCGGCTTTCTGTTCGGTGCCGCCACCGCCGCCTATCAGATCGAGGGCACCCGTTTTGGCGGTTGCGGCCCCAGCCATTGGGACAGCTTTGCCGCCACCCCCGGTAATGTGGTGCGGGCCGAGGATGGCGCGCTGGCCTGCGACCACTACCACCGCTGGCCCCAGGACCTGGATCTGCTGAAATCGGCCAACATGGACGCCTACCGCTTTTCCACTTCATGGACCCGCGTCATGCCCGATGGCCGGACCGTCAACCCCGAGGGGCTGGCGTTTTATGATCGGCTGGTGGACGGCATGCTGGAACGTGGCCTGAAACCGTTTCAAACCCTGTACCACTGGGACCTGCCCTCGGCGCTGGCCGATATCGGCGGCTGGACAAACCGCGACGTGGCCCACCGCTTTGCCGACTATGCCGAGGCGATCACCGCGAAAATCGGTGACCGCGTGGCCTCCATCGCCACCATCAACGAACCGTGGTGCGTGGCATGGCTGTCGCATTTCATGGGCATCCATGCGCCGGGCCACCGCGACATCCGCGCCGCCGCCCGCGCCATGCACCATGTCCTGCTGGCCCACGGTGCCGCCATGGAACGCCTGCGCGGCATGGGGCAGAAAAACTTGGGCATTGTGCTGAACTTTGACCACACCGACGCGGCCAGCACCGCCCCGGCCGATGTTGCGGCCGCATCGCTGTGGGACGGCATCATGAACCGCTGGTTCATCGAAGGCATCACCCAGAAAACCTACCCCGAGGAGGTTCTGGCCGGCCTTGCGCCGCATATGCCCGCAAACTGGCAAGACGACATGGCCCTGATCGGCCAACCCTTGGACTGGCTCGGCGTCAACTATTACACCCGCCATACCCTTGGTCATGCCCCCGGCACCCCATGGCCCTCGTTGCGCGATGTGCCGGGGCCCCTGCCCAAAACCCAGATGGGATGGGAGATTTACCCCGATGGCCTGCAATCCTTCCTGACCCGGATGGCGCGGGATTATGTCGGCCCGCTGCCGCTTTATGTCACCGAAAACGGCATGGCCAATGCCGACACCCTGCTGGACGGTCAGGTCACCGACCAGATCCGCGAAGATTACCTGTTTGCCCACCTTGCCGCCACCAAACGCGCAATCGAGGCCGGGGCGAATGTCAAAGGCTTCTTTTATTGGTCGCTGCTCGACAATTACGAATGGGCCGAGGGCTATGAAAAACGCTTTGGCCTTGTCCATGTTGATTTTACCAGCTTGGAACGCACCCCGAAATCGTCCTATCACGCCCTTGCCCGGGCGCTGGCCCACAATAATGCTGGCCCACAATGATTAAGGTGACACCATGACTGCCATCCTTGCCGATATCGGCGGCACCAACACCCGCGTCGCTCTGGCCGATGGCAGCCGCCTGCGCGAGGGCACCATCGCCAAATTCGCCAATGCCGAATTTGACAGCCTTGAACCGATCCTTGTGCGCTATCTGGCCGAGGCCGGCATTGCCTCGGTCGAGGGGGCCTGCGTCGCCGCCGCAGGCCCGGTGCGCCACGGCGTGGCCGAAATGACCAACCTCAACTGGACCATCGATCACGCGCAACTGACCCGCGCCACCGGGGCAACCAAGGTCGCCATCCTGAACGATTTGCAGGCCCAAGGTCAGGCGCTGGGCCATATCGCGCCCGAATACCTGCGCCCGATCATTGCTGCCCCCTCGGTCCCCAATGCATCGATGCTGGTCGTGGGCCTTGGCACCGGTGTCAACGCCGCCCCGGTGCATAACACGCCCTGGGGCCGGGTCGTGCCGCCATCGGAATGTGGCCATGTCTCGATGCCGATCCGTACCGAACAGGACCTGCGTTTGTCACGATTCCTGGAAACCTACGGCGATCACGCCCATGGCTTTACAGGGGTAGAGGATGTTCTGGCCGGGCGTGGCCTTGAACACCTGCACGCCTTTGTCAGCCATGAGGCGGGCATCCCTGCCAGCCTGACCTCTGCCCAAATCATGACCGCCATTGCCGCAGGCGATGCGCTGGCGCTGGACACCGCCCGGTTTTACATCCGCCTCTTGGGATCCACCCTTGGCAACCTTGCCCTGACCCACCTGCCCTATGGCGGGATTTTCCTGATCGGTGGCATGTCCCGCGCCATGACGCCGTACATGGCCACAATGGGCCTTGCCGACGCGCTGTGTGACAAAGGCCGCTTCGCCGATTTTCTGCGCGGCTTCCCGGTCTGGGTGGTCGAGGACGACTTTGCCGCCCTCGCCGGCTGCGCGGCCTATCTCGCCAACGGCGCCCAAGGGTAGAAAAATTTTCGCCGAAAATTTTGACGATATTATACTTGACGTACCCCACGCTATAGGTGGGGGCGGTATGTGAGACACAACTTGCCGAATCATCCGATCAATGTCACCTTTTGTTCTCAACCAATGGAGTTCCCAAAATGGCTGATAATGAGAAGACTTCCGACAAGATGGCAAAACTTGCATCGCAAGCAATGCGTGATCCAAAGAGCCTGACACCGACGCAGATAAAGTCTCTTGGTGCATCCAATCTCACGCAGGCGAAGGATCACCCGAAGCCTGCGCCGAAGCCTCCCGCAAAACCGAAACGCTGACGACCGAACAAGCCGGAATTTGCAACATGCCCATGCCGCTGGGGCTATCGTCTGATGCGTCACCGATAGTCTGGCATAGGATTTTGACCGCTCCATCCCGCAACAGCCATCCAACACTGGCGCATCGCAGCGGCTCCGGATCGGGCGTGTCCTTCAGGTACATCCAGTCAGACAGCGGCCTGCGGCTGTCCAGCCATTCAATCAGAACCAAACGGCAGTCAGGACTTGCTGTCATGGCTCTTTTTGCCTTTGGCATCAGGTTCTGGCTTCTTCTTCAAGTCCAGCTTGCCCATGATGCGGTCAAGGGCGTCGTCGGACTGGTCCGCCTCGATTTCGCGAGCGATCTGCCTGAAGCGTTCCAGTTGTTCGTTACTGTTCTTCATTGACACCTCCTGCTAAGATATAATGTGCTTTTGGATCACGCGTGTATTCGCCCTGCATAAACAAAAGAATCCCCATTCGACACATCTTATCCAAATCCTTCTTTGAAGTAGCCCATGTCCTTCCTGTCAGTCGCTGCGCTTCTGAAACCTGAATGGATGAGTTTCGAAAGACGTAGGCAGCAATCTTAATCTCGTGGTCCTGTAGCAACTTCCACTTTTCGACACCAAAAAATCTGGCGACGTCTCCGTCACTTGAGCGTTTTTGAATTTTGTGGTCATTTGTTAAAGTGACTCTTACGACAACACCATGAACGACTTCCTGCTTGAATTCGGGCTCTGGGAGGTTGAAATCAGCCATACTATCCCGAATTCTTCTAGTGCCCTCTCTAGCCATCTGCACTTAGCCCAAAAAGCGCAGTGCATCCATTGTGTGGTGGTTTCTTGAAGCCCGCATCGAATAAATCGTCTGCTCATTTACCGGAGGGACAAAGCCGCCGGGACTCTCTATCACCATCCTGCTCTGGAAGATTTTTACCGTGATGTCTGTCCCCGAAAAGCTATACGAGCGGTGAACGCAAGCGTTTACAAGGGCTTCGAACCATGCCCACCGTGGGTATTCAGATGTAGTAACGAACTTGCCATCCTTGTTTAGCCAAGTCACCGTATGCAGAGCTTGCTCAACTAGAACTGATGCCCGTTGTATGATTTCGACTATGTTACCTTCGGCGAAATTGTCCCTGATGGGCGTATACGAATGACCGGCCCCCTCTGCCTCGCCGTCGAACCGCTGAACGCGTACACGGCATCCCGGGATCGTGCGGCTTACATCTTTGGCTGCTAGAAGGACAAGCGAATTTAGCGGGACAATTTTTGCGCCATCTTTCTTTATCAAATGCCGATCAATAAGAATTTCCTCGTTCTCCCAGTTTGGCCTTCCTTCTCGTTGCCTAAATTGGTCGCAAAAGTCTTGGATTATGCTTCCCCGGAAGTCATCTGGAAATAGATAATTTGCGCTTTCCAGTTCGAATGAAATTTCATTACGAGTAGCGCGAAAATCTCTTTTTTCCTCTTCACTCATCTTCCGTTTAGTGTCGCCCATACGTATCCAAGCTTCACCTTTGTTTGTTTCTATAAGTTTGCCACAATATGGAACATATATCAGAATTATGAAGTCAGAAATCTCGTCTAGAATAACCGGGACTCGTTTTACCTCTGGCTTGGAGCCTGGACAGCCTTGTATTTGAAAAGTTTCAATTCTGTTGAGTTGATCCTGAGATAGGTTTTTGCATCCAACGACTTGATTATCGTCATCAACGCCTATGCAAAGTATCCCACCGTCAGGGCTGTTGGAGAAGGCGCTATAGTACGCGGCCAGATCGTCCCAGTGCAATTTGGGGGTGGCTTTGTACTCAATCCTTCGATCTTCGTGGAAAAAAGCAATCATACGCTGAGTGAACTTCACCCAAATCTCACGGGGCGTCCAAAGCTCGGGAGTGTCGGACACAGCAAACGGCTCATCAAATGGGAAGGATAACTGTTCTGCCATGGCACCATATCTAGTATGTCGAGGTAGGGTCGACACACCATATCTAGATTGCTAAATCTAGTATGTCGACCCTACCTCGACATACTATACCTTGATGCGATTAGTCAGCCTGATGGTAAGTCAGACGCTTCCCGACCACCCCCATCAGTGCCTCATGAGCGCGCATGTGGTCGTCAGACCCAAGTGCAGCGCGGTTGTTATAACGGAACTCATATTCTGCCAAGTAGCGATGCAGGTGCTTCTTGCCGCAGTGTTGGTAGACGCCCTTCATGCCGCGCTTGAACACGCTGAAATAGCCCTCCACGGTGTTCGTATGCACGTCGCCGCGCACGTATTCGCCCGTCTTGTGGGTGGTGAAGTCGTGATGCGCGAATTCGCGGCCAATGCGGGTGTAGTGGCTGGCTTCATCGGTGTAGAGGATGGCTTCCTTGGCGATGTTCTCTTGAATGATCGGCATCAGCGTTTTGATTTTGAGATCATCGACCACGATGCTTTTGGCGCGACCAGTGGCACGATCTACAAGGGTCAAGACTTTCATTTTGTGGTGATAGGCAGCTTTCTTTTGCATGCCGGGTTCGCGACCTATGAACGTCTCATCGACCTCAACCACGCCGCCGCCAACGCCGAAACCGGCAAGGCTATCGTCGCGCATCGCTTCACGAATGCGGTGGGACATGAACCAAGCTGTTTTCAGGGTGACGCCCAAGGTGCGGTGCAATTGGTTGCTGCTGATACCCTTCTTGCTGGCGCACATCAGGTAGATCGCTTGAAGCCAGAGGTTCATAGGAACGTGGCTGGCTTCAAAGATGGTGCCGATCTTGACGGTGAACGGCTTGCGGCAAGAGTAGCACTTGTACGTGCCAATGCGGGTGGACTTGCCGCCCATCTTAGATGTGCGCTCGCATTCGCCGCAGTGGGGGCAGTGCCGACCGTTCGCCCAGATGCGCGCCTCGACATAAGCATAGGCGGCTACTTCGTCGTGGAACTCGGGGCGGGACAGAACGGACATGACAGACCTCTTGGCTACAGGTACAAACTACCTGATGTGCTTGGGTACGTCAAGTATAATATCGCCGAAAATTTTTGGCGTCGCTATCCCGGCAAATATTGTTTCAGAAATCCCAGCATGGACGCCAGACCGTCTTGCGAAATCCCATGCCCCATGCCCTGCATGACATGGCCATAGGTGTCGAACTTGGCTGCGACCAGCGCATCTG
>JANNAF010000150.1:0-14807 GCA_031384005.1 Rhodobacterales bacterium
GAATGAATGGCGCCGACAGTGGGCTTAAAATGTATTTTAGCAAATTGGCCCGCACATTCTATGCGGCGACAACTCCGGTGGGGGCAGGGATGCCAAACTGCCAAACGGCACCCCTTCCCCCCTATTCAACCCTGCAAAAACACTGCAGGGTCAGACACATGCGCCAAAAAGCGGCGCCAATACAAATCGCGTGGAAATGGGTCACTCTGCCGCAATGGCAATGGCAAACCGCTCCTCGTCGTGGTTGACCGGGCCAAGCGGCGCGGTGTGCTGCCGACAGAGCAGCGCTGTTGCCTTTGATCGGCAAGGCCGGGAAATCATGGCGATTGGTTTGCGCAACATGTTCAACGCCTTCCCTCCCCCTCTTTCGCTGCCCACCGCGGGCGGCCTGATGCGGCCAATCTGACCGATTCGCTGCGGGTGCGCAGTGCTGCAAAGCACAGTGAACGCTTGTTTCGTCACCCCGGCGCAGTTAGGATCAGCAGGTACCCAGATTGCACCTGCCACAGGACCCAAACGGCATGAACAGCCGCACCACCGACGCTGCAACCCTTGGCCGCCTTGCGGTTTTTGCCGGGGTTGCCCCGGACACGCTGGCCGACCTTGCCGGGTCGGTCACCACCCGTCGCTGGGCGGCGGGGCAGTTCCTGTTTCACCGGGGCGACGCCGATGATTGCCTGTTGGTGATCGGGTCAGGGCAGGTGCGGCTGTCGCTGGTCACGCCCAACGGGCGCGAACTGGTGCTGAAGGTGCTGGAACCCGGCGATGTGCTGGGCGAGTTTGCCTTGATCGACGGTCTGCCCCGTTCGACCGATGCGGTGGCGCTGCAACCCGTCACGGCCATGGTCGTCACGCGGGATCAG
Organism: Rhodobacterales bacterium; assembly: GCA_031384005.1. GTDB lineage: Bacteria > Pseudomonadota > Alphaproteobacteria > Rhodobacterales > Rhodobacteraceae > Stagnihabitans. The sequence goes on from JANNAF010000150.1 coordinate 864, forward strand.
TTTTTGCGGGTGGCGCAGACCCGGCCCGATTTGCCGATGGCACTGGCGCGGTACCTTTGCTCGCTGCTGCGCGCCACCAATTTCCAGATGGAATCCATCGCATTGTATGACCTGCAGGGGCGGTTGGTGCGGTTCATCCTGAACGTCATTCGGCAGACCCACGGCCCAGCCCCGGCAGCGCAGGTGCGCATTGATCTGGGCCTGAACCAGACCGATCTGGCCGCCGCCCTGGGGGCCACGCGGCCCCGCGTGAACAATGCCCTGCAAGAGTTGATTGCCAGTGGCGCGATCGCGCGCGATGGGTCGGCCATCCTGTGCAACATGGCCAAACTGAACGCGCTGGCCGACAACACCACCAGGCTGGCCTGACAGGTCAGTGCGCCCCAGCGCCGCGCCGCCGCAGGATCAGGCCCGCCACAGACACCAGCCCAACCGCCGCCAGCAGCAAGATCAGTGGCACCTCACCCAGATAGGCCGCCCCGAAATAGCCATAAGCCAGCGCGACAGGCAGGTTCGCCGCCCCACAGGCCGCCATCAAAACCCCCAGCGGCATGCCCCGCGCGGCGGCAACCAGCACCGACATTTCCGCCAGAACCGGGATCGGGCGGCACAGGATCAGCGCCCAGATGCCCCAGCGCGGCGGTGTGGCCGATGCCACATCGGCCGCGCGGTCCAGCGGGGCCAGCACCCTGCGCCCGGTGACCCAGCCGATCCCGCAGCCCAAGGTCATGCCAACCCAGATCACCGCCGCCCCCAGCCACGCCCCCAACGCCCCCGCCGCCGCCAGCGACACCAGACTGGACGGCACCGGCAACAGCACATCGCCCGCCAACAGCCCAACCGCTGCCACGGCCACCGCGACATCCCCCGCCCCGGTCAGAAACCCCGCTGCCGCAGCCTGCAACGCATCGCCCAGCACAAAGAACGGCACAAGGATCGCGGCCAAGACCGCAAGCGGCATCAAGGTCAGGCGCATCAGGGCACGGGTCGGCATGGGGGTCCCCTGTTGCAGTTTCAGCCAGGTCGGTTGTTCGGGGCAAAGGGCACAACCAACGTGCCCTTGATATACGCAGTCAGCGTATCAACATCAAAACCGCCCATCCAGAACTTGATGCTCCATTGTTGCGACACGCCGATCCGGCCGGGCAGGCGGTGGTTGGGGTCCTGAACGGTCGGGGTGCCCTGGATCAGGAACGCATAAAACCCGCACAGGCCCAAAAACTGCTGCGCAGGCACCGCCAGCCCGACCAGACCTGCGGTGGGCGTGGCCAATTCGTCCTTGGCCAGATCGTTGATACGCACCGACAGGGCGGGATATTCGTCGCGGTGGGTCGGGTCATCGCGTCGCGCCTCCAACAGGCGGCGGCGTTCGCGGCGGTATTCGACGTAATCGGTGATGCCCGTCGCCTCGGCCACGATCATTGATCCGGGTTGCACGTTCAGCGACCGGCGCGACAACAGGCCCGGTTGATAGGCGCAGACCTGATCATAGGTCAGGTCCGGGTTGGTCGGGTCCCACATGTCATCAACCGCCAGCGCGATGTCATTGCCACTGATGCGCAGATGAAACGGTTCAATCGGCATTTTCTGATACACCGTGACAAAACCGCGCTCTTCGAACTTGGGGCCGTCGATCAGGTCAACTGCGGCGCCCAGCAGGGGATGGTTGTCGATCACATGGCGATGGTTCGGGGTTTCGGCATTCGAGGTTTCAACCTTGTCGACAAAGACGCCAATATCGGTGTCATGCGGAAAGCGCGGACATACCGGGTTTTGCAGCCGCAGCAGGCCGTCAAAAACCGGCTCGCCCGGCACGACACGCACCGGACCGCTGATGCCAAGGGGTTCATCATTCGGATCCGGGTCCAGCGCCATGCGCAGCTGCCAATAACCGGAAAAACCTATGAATAACATTGCAGTATCCTTCGTTTTTCCCGCCCCATCAGCCGGGGGTATTCTGCGTGAAGTAGTGCTGAACGCCCGGGATGAGCAGATCAGGCGGATAGGTGCCCGCGCAGATCGAGTTGAATTTGGTGGACAGGATCAACAGGTTTTGCCCGATGCTGGTCAACCGGTCCGGCAAATCGTCGCGCTGACCCAGCGCGATGGCGGTTTGCGACAGGGCGGCCAGTTTTTCGGTCAACACCTGCTGTGCTGCGGCGGCATGGGGCAACAGGGAAATGGCGCTGGAAATCTCGAAACTGGGGCCAGCGCGGTGGGCGGTTGGGTTGTCAAAGGCGGGCAGGGCGGTCAAAATCTCGGCCAGGGGCCGGATCACCTGCGTCATCATCGGGAACATGGTATAGGCCAGCGCGGTGACCTGAACCGTCGCCAACTCGGGGTGGCCGTACAGGCGGTACATGAACAGCAACAACGTCTCATAGGCACCGTTGAACAGGGCCAACACCTCACGCGCGGCGGGGTTGGTGATCAGCGTTTCGCCCCGGCTGGTGTTGGCATGGCGCGACAGGGTCGGGTTGGCAACAAGGGTGCGTGCCGGTTCAAAACCGGGGTTTGCGCGCCGCGCCGCGCGGTATTGGTCCAGCATGTCGCGAAACCAGCGGTAATGGGTAAACTCCTCAGCCCCGCTGGTGCCCTCGCCCTGTTCGACGATCAGGTCGATGGCGCGCAGGGCCGAGGGGCGGTCCATGATGTCAAATAGGGTGACGTCAAAAATCCCGCCCAGCGCCCCGGCACGCGGGAAATTGACATGCAGGATGTTGCCATCAATCTCGGCATTGGCCGGGCCGATGAACAGGGCCGCGTCGTCACCTGGAAAGGTCATGATCAGCGTGCGGATCCGGTCATAGAGTGCGGCCAGGCTGTCGCGGATTTCGGGCGAATGGGCCAGCCCGGCGGTCAGCGCCAGATCAGGCCGCGGCGGTTCGCGGAACGGACCACACGCCTCGTGCCACGGCGTGTCCATCGGGCGTTCCAGACAGACAAAGCGTTGCAGCATCGCCTCGCTGAACGGGACCAGTTCGAATGGCAGTTCGGCATAGCGCGGCGATTGCGGGAAATTGGGCCGCGTGAAATGCGGCGCGCCCCCGACTGCGGTCAGCAGATTGGCCGCCAGACCCAGATGCTCCATCTCTTGGCGGGCAACCAGCAGCAGCATCTGCGCCCAGTCGCGGGTGTGCATCGCCTCTTGCCAGGTCAGCCCCTCGCCCTCGCCCTGTTTCAGCGAAAAGGCGGCGTACAGGTATTGGCAGCAGATGAAATGCTCCAGCTCTGACGCCTCATGCAGCAGATGGATCAGCTCGTCGCGGATGTTGGGGGCGGGTTTGGCGGGGGCAGTATCGCGTGGCGGCACGGGCACAAAGGCCCCGGCATAGCCGGTGGTCGCCGCAATCCCGGCCCCCCAGCCAAACACAAACGGCGGGGCGCGCCATGCACCCGGCACCGGGGCGGTGATCACCACCATTTCGTGGCCCGCAACGGCGGCAAGGTCGGTGGCGTCATTGGTAAAGGTGCGGCCATCTGCCGTCAGGTAGGTGATGATGTCCGGCCCCATCGCCAAGGGTGCCAGATCGCCCACGCGCCACGCCATCAGATTTTCGGCAAGGTGATAGACCGACAGGCTGGACTGGCCATCCAGCGCCCTAAAGGTCAGCGCACTGGACCCCGATTTGGTGGGCGCATCATGGGCCTGCAACGCGCGGAACACCACGCGGCCGCCCAAGCCGACACAGGCCGCCTGCACCGGGTCGCGGCCATGCGCCCGCGCCACGCGGACCGCGCGGCCCAGCGCCATGGCCCGCGACAGACCATAGTTATAGGCCAGCCCGATCTGCCCGCCGCCCGGCCCCATCGGAATGGCGCTGCGCAGGGTCTTGGCCGTCATGGCAAACAGCGCGATGGATGCGACACCGGGGCTGCCGGGGCCCAGAACCTCGGTCATCAGGATCTGTTGCAGGGCAATCGCATTGGGCGCGTTCAGGGTTTGTGGCGGGTTGCCCGGCATGGCCAGGGTGGCCCGTACCGGTCCGGGCAGCTGGGCAAACGAATAGCCCGCCAGAAACGGGCAGGCGCGCGGCGCTGCCGCCACATCGACCAGCGGCCGCCCCAGTGACGCGGCCACAATGGCCGGCAACAGCGCATTGCCCGGCCCCAGCGCGATGGGCAGGACGGCGTCAAGCACATGGCCACTGGCCCCCTCCAGCGCCAAAAACGCCTGTTGCGACAACTGCCATGGAAAGGGGTCTGTGCTGCTGACCGCCGTTGGCAGCGCAATGGATGCGGTTCCGGCAACGCGTTCGTCGTCACTCAGATCCTCGGGCTGGATCAGACGGGGCCAGCGGTCCATCGCCTCGATCGCGTCGATGATCTGCGCGCCGACCCAACGCGGCCCACCGCCCCCGGCCCCCAGCAGCGCCGCCCCGTCCAGCAGATCCTCCAGATCCTGCCGGTTCAACAACCTGCCGCGGTCGGTCATTGCAGATCCTCGATGGCGGCATAGGGTCCGGCATAACCGATTTGCCGCAAGATCGACAGATAGGCGCTGATGATCGACGGCGCGCGCGACTGCGGCGGCGACGGCGCGCCGATCAGCACCACCTCTTTGGTCCCGGCGTATTTCGCAATGTCGGGCGGGGCATTGGTAAAGGGTTCGCCGTCCACGGTCAGCCAACACAACAGGTCCGGCCCCATGCCCAGCGGCGTGGGCTTTTGGTTGCTCCATGCGATCAGGTTTTCGTTTTGATTGTAGACGGTGCATTGCGCGCGGCCATCGCTGCTGTGCACGGTGATGCGGCCAAGGTCAAAGCCACCTGCGCTGGTGGTCGTGCTGGCGGTGATCTTGCCGCGAAACAGGATGCGGCCCTTGAGGAAGGCGCGCACCGCCTCGACCGGGTCGGTGGCGCGGGCCTTGCGCAGTGCCGCGCCCAGATCACGCGCATAGGTCAGGGTGCCGGGGATCGCGCTGCGTTTCATCGTCGCGCCGTCCATGGACCACATCGCGACGCCTGCGAAATCGGGAAAGGTGCCGCTGGACATGATGGCACGCAGCACCGGGTCGGCCTGAAGGGCGGTGTCGGTGGAAAAGACCACCTTGGTCGTGCCGTCCGACGCGACCAGCGGTGCGATATCGACCCCGTCTGCGGCAAAGGTCGCCTCGGGCAGGGTGGTCATCGCGCGGCGCGCGCCACTGGCATCGACCAGCGGCAGGCCCAGTTCTGCCGCCACCAGCATCGGGATGAAACTGTTGCCCGCCCCCAGTTCACCCGGCAGCACATGGTCGAAGGTGTGGCCCGTCTGAATGGCCAGTTCCTGATAGGCGGCGGTGGCGACATGAAACGGAAACGGGTCAACGACCGCGGCGGTTGGGGATCCGGCGCAGGCCGACACGGCCATGCGGGCATCGTCGGGCACATCCTGCGGCGCCACGATCCGCGGCAGGGTCAGGCCGCTGGCCGACCGCAACAACGATTCGCCCAGCACCCGCGGCCCGCCGCCCCCCGCACCCAATATGCAGGCGCCCAGCAGCACATCCTGCAGCGCGTCCTGGGTCAGCCAAGATGCGTGGCTGTTCATTGGTTGTTTCAAAATGCCACCCCCCCCAAATAACACGCCTGATCTAATGGCGCGCCAGCCAGTCATCCGCCGCACGTCCGTCCCGGCAATCACCCGTCACGGCCTGCCGCGCGTCCAGAACCATGGCGCGTGTCGCAGCGGCCGTGGCCCCGTCGCGCGTGGCCCCGTCGCGTGTGGCCTCGGCGTCGGTCAGCGCGGCCAGATCCAGCGCTGCCCGCAAGGCAAACAGGTTCGCCCCCTGTTCACGTGCCACGGCCAGCGCCTGTTCCAGCACCTCGCGCACCTCGGCCCCGGTTGCCCCGCCGGCCCGCGCAAGGGCTGCGCCCAGCCGTTTGTGTTCGGCGTCATAGGTCAACGCACCCCTCGCTGCCCCGGTGAACGAGGCCAGAACCTCTTGGCCCAATGCAACCTCGCCCAGGCCGAGTGCGGCATCGGCCAGCATGGTGACAAACAGCGCATCGACCAAGGCGACGCCCTGCGCCAAAAACCCCTCACGGATACCGCGCAATTGATACAGCCCGTCACGGTCGCCGGATTTGGCCCGCGCCCAAGAGATGACCGAGGCCGCCAAGGCCGGATAAACCGGGTTTTCCTGACCCTGCGCCACGGCCATCCAGCCCAGCGCCGCAGGCATCGCCGCCTCGGGGTCGCCGGTATGCACCGGAATGAAGGCCGGGATCTGCAACGCAATCGATTGAACAAAGCCGTGTTCCAGCCTTGCGGCATGGGCGACAGTCTCCTCGCCAGCGCGCGTCCCCTCAGCGACGCGGCCCTGAATGACCATCGCAATGCAGGCGTTTGTCATCACGGTCACACGCGGGTCCTGGGCATAACGCACGACATAGCCGTCACTTTCGGCCGGATCATACAGGCTCAGAACCCGGTCGGCATGATCGACGCAGACGGCCAGTTCCCCGACCATCTGATGCGACGCCGAACAGGCGAAATGCGCCATCATGCGCGGCTCTGGTGCGCCGATCGCCTCGGCCACGGCCAGCATGTCGCGGGCCAGCACAACCGCATTGGCCGCATCCCCGCGAAAGAAATAATATGTCCACAGCCCGAACAGGGCGCGCGCCGCCTCGGGCGATTGCGGCAACTGCTGCATCACCGCAAAGGCGGCATCAAAGGCGGCCTTGGCCTCGGCCGACCCCTGACCCTTGGTGGCAAGATAGACGCCGCCCTGTGCCAGACGGACCCGCAATTCGGCAGCGTTTTGTTCCATCCCCGGGGGCAGGGCGGCGACCAGAAACAGGCACCGGTCAATTTCGCTGCCCGCCTCGCGGTAGGCACCCAGCGCCACGGCGCGTTCGGCCGCCAAGGTGCGGTAGTGCAGTTCCAGCGCAATCTCTCCGGCCTCGTCATAGTGGCGGGCGATCACCTCGGGTTGGGTCAGGCCAATCGCGGGATATTCGGCCAGCAGCGCCTGCGCCACGGCAAAATGGCGCGCCCGCGCCACGGACCGCAACATGCCGCCGGCTGCCGCCTCTTGTTGCAGGGCGTGGCGGAATTTGTACCGCTCGCCGCCGGGGGTCACGATGCGTTGCAGCAACTGGGCGCGCAACAGGCTGTGCACCCCCCCCAGCACCGCCGCCGCCGACAGCCCCGATACCGCCACCAGCAGATGGTGGTCAAAGTCGCTGCCAATCACGGCGGCCCATTCGGCAAGGTTCTGTGCCGTCGCGTCCACACTGTCCAGACGTGCCCGCAGCGTGCTTTGCAAGGTATAGGGGATTTCGGCCTGATGTCCGCCGGGTCCGGCCCCCAGCAAAGGCACGGCGCGGGTCAATTCCTCGATGAACAGGGGGTTGCCACCCGACCTTGTCGCAATCTGTTCGGCCAAGGCGCCGCCTTTGGGGTCACGCGCCATGGCCAGTCTGGCCAGTGCGATGGCTTCGTTTGGCGGCAGGCCTTCGATCACATGACGTTCAACACCGGGCAAATCCAGATCCGCAGGCAGATGGCCCGATCGCGCCGTCATCAGGAAAAAGATCAAGGTCCCGGCCCGGCGTTGCAATAACAGGCGCACCAATTCGTCGCTGGACGGATCCAGCCAATGCAGATCCTCGACCACAACCAACAGCGGCGTCGCCTCGGCCAGTTTGACAACAAGACTGCAGATCGCATCAAAGGTCATTGACCGCAGTTGCGGCGGCTCCAGCTTTTTGGCACCGGGCTGTTCGGGCCGTCTGACGTCCAGAAAATCCGCGATGAGCGTCAGTGAAGTCTGGGCAGCCTCGACAGTCCGGGCAGCTTCGGCAGTCTGGGCAGCTTCGGCAGTCTGGGCAGCCTCGACAGTTTGGGCAGTCTGGGCCGTTTGTTCGCCCGGATGCAGCGTGGCCAACCGTGCGGTCAGGGCGGCGAACCGGTCGGCCTCGGGCAGGATATCAAGGCCAAGAAACTTGCACAGCGCCTGACTGACCGCCCGTGACGCGGTCCAGCGTTGATAGGGCGATCCGGTGATTTCCAAAACCCGCCCGGCCTCGCGGGCAAGGTCCTTGGCGAAATGCACGATGCGGGATTTGCCGATACCGGGCTCGCCCTCGATCAGCAGGGCCGAACCCTGGCCGGTCTGGCTGGCCCGCCAGCCTGCGGACAACATGCCGCGTTCACGGTCGCGGTTGACCAAGGGCAACAGACCTTGATCGCGCACCACGTCAAACCGGACATCGGCACCCGTCGGGGCGTCGGCACGGTACAGCCGCAACAACCGGTCAACCCCCTTGAGGTCAAACGCCCCCAAATCCTCAAAGGCAAAGTATCCGGTGGCCAGCGCGTGCGTCTCGTCGCTGACGGCCACGGTGTTGGGCATCGCGCAGGCCTCGATCCTGGCGCAGATGTTGGGCGCCTCGCCAAAGGCAAGGGTCTCCTTTTTGCCGTTGGCCTGTGCGCCCACCACGACCCAGCCGGTATGGACGCCGACCCGGATTTCCAGCTTGGTGCCGTCGCGCGCCGCGGGCAGGGCTGCCACGGCCTTGATCATCGCCTGACCGGCATGGATAGCGCGGACCGCGTCATCGTCATGCGCCTCTGGATAGCCGAAATACATGACCGCGCCATCGCCGACCCATTGCGCGATATGCCCTTCAAACCGTTCAACCGCCGTGCCGCAGGCATTTTGGTAACTTAGCATCAGGCCGCGCAGGTCCTCGGGGTCCAGCCGCATCGACATGGCCGTTGATGACACCACATCGCAGAACAAAAATGTCACCAACCGCCGCTCGGCCGCGCGTTCGGTTTTGGCGGGCGCTGCGTCTGTTTGCGGTGCAGGTTTGACCGCCCCTTGCCCAAGTGCCGTCAAAACACCCTTGCCGTTATCCGCAGCCAGCCCCAGCACATCGACAATCTCGTCCCGGATCGATTGGGCGTAACCGGCGTCCACGCCCAGTTCCAACGCAATAGCGCGCACCGAGGCGCGGCCCCGGCTGTTCAGCAGGGCTAAGGCCCGGTCAATATCTTTGGCAAACGACATGTGATCTACCACTTATCCTTGTAGATGTTCGGCGGCTTGCCATCCGCCTTGGCAGTGGCGGATTTGGTTCGGTCAGCGTCTTGGGCCCACATTCGTCTCATCTGAACTGATACTTCATTCTGATGATTATTTGTGCACACGTGAGCGCACGTTAGGCTGGTTAACGCTTTTTGATCAAGTGATGAATTCCCGGCATGGCCGTGACGAATTGGCCCAAAAGGCCCGATGGTGGCCCGCAATGCCGGTTTGCTGTGGCCTTTGTGGTGCAAAGGACTCGGTTGAAAGGATTTCGCGTTATGCTTAGCATCCGTTCGAACCGGATTGTCCGCCGGGATGTGGCGCGCCAATGCTGCATGTGACAACCGCAGCATCTGGCGGAAGACGCAGCAAGGCGCTGCAGGGCAATTTGGGCCCTGCATCCCCAAGGGCCGCCGAATTGGACGGTCGCATCAGGTTGGGCGCGGGGGCGGCGCGTGGTCATGCCCAAGGATTGCCGGGGAGGGCAGAATGAATTTGCACACGAACCATTACCCAAAACTGCACAACGCCGCATGGCCGGGCATCGTTGGAAAGGGCGCGCCGGGGGCCGAGCCGATCATTGCGCTGGACCGGTTGCTGCAACTGACCGCCGATGCGCGCGCCGGGGATCACAGGTTTGACGGGATCGACCTGTTCATCACCGCCCCACATTTTCCGATAGATGCCGATGCGGGTGAGGTGCGGCGCATGTCGGACCATATTGCCGGTTACGGCCTCAAGGTCGGCTCTTTTGTGGCGCCCATCTGGGGTGGCGCGGGCGGCGGGTCTGCCATGGGCAGCGCCGATGACCGTGCACGGTTCCTGACCCAGGTCCGCAAGGCCTGCGCCATTGGGCAACAGATGCGCGACATCGGCATCCGCCCCACCGGCGGCATCCGTGTGGACAGCTCGACCGGGGTAGGCGACTGGGACCGCGACCCGGTCGCTGGCACCAAGCTGATCGCCGAAACCTTTCGCGAGGCGGGCCGCATCGCGCAGGATCATGGCGAGTATATCGTGGCCGAGGGCGAGATCTGCTGGGGTGGCATGCACAGCTGGCGCGAAAACGTCCGCCTGCTGGAAATGGTAGGGCTTCCCGGCGTCGTCGGCTATCAGGCCGATATGGCCCATTCGATGCTGTTCGTGCTGGGCGCCAATGCCGAACAGGACCGCCTGCTGCCTGCGGATTTCGACTGGTCCGACACAGCCGCCCTTGATGCTGCCTACAAAAAGGTGGCCGATGCCCTGCGGCCCTGGACGCTGGATTTCCACGTCGCCCAGAACGACGGCACCACCTTTGGCTCGGGCGATCATGAGAAAACCGGGCGGCATTGCCAGATTGATGACCCGAACGGGCGGCTGGATGTGGTGAAACACGCCGGATACTGGCTGCGCGACAACGGCACCCTGACCAAGCGAATGCGCCACATCTGCTGGGACGGCTGCATGTTCCCCAATGCCGTGATGGAATCTCAGGACACGTGGAACAAGATCCTTGCCGCCATGGTCGCGGTACGCGCCACCCATGGCTGGTCGGAATAGGAGGCGATGATGGCAAAACCCCTGAATGTCGGCATGGTTGGTTACGGCTTCATGGCCCGCGCCCATTCGAACGCCTGGGCCAATGTGTCCCACTTCTTTGACACCGGATATCGCCCGGTGCTAAAGGCCGTCGCCGCCCGCAACACCGAAAAGGCCAGCGGTTTCGCGGGCATGTGGGGCTATGAGCGGGTGGAAAACGACTGGCGCAAGCTGGTCGAGGCCCGCGATATCGACGTGATCGACGTCTGTGTCCCCAACGACCTGCATGCCGAAATCTCGATTGCCGCCGCCAAGGCGGGCAAGATGGTGACATGCGAAAAACCGCTTGCCCGCACCGCTGCCGAGGCCATGCCGATGATTGATGCGGTGGAACAGGCAGGCGTGCCCAATATGGTCTGGTACAACTACCGCCGCGTGCCCGCGGTCACCCTGATCAAGCATCTGGTTGAAAGCGGGCGTTTGGGGCGCATATTCCACTACCGCGCCAAGTTTTTGCAGGACTGGACGATTTCGCCCGACGTGCCGCAGGGCGGGGCGGGGACGTGGCGGCTGGATGTGGGTGCGGCAGGCTCGGGTGTCACGGGCGACCTGCTGGCCCATTGCCTTGACACCGCCATGTGGATCAACGGCGGGATTTCGTCGCTGACGGCGATGACCGAAACCTTTGTCAAGGAACGCAGACACGCCGATACCGGGCAAATGCAATCGGTCGGTATCGACGACGCCGCTGCCGTGCTGACCCGCTTTGCCAATGGTTCGCTTGGCACCTTTGAATCCACCCGCTATGCCCGTGGCCACAAGGCGGCCTATACGCTGGAAATCAACGGCGAAAAGGGGTCGCTGTCGTGGGATTTGCACGACCTGAACCGGTTGCAGTTCTTTGATCATTCGACCCAGGGCCAGTTGCGCGGCTGGACCAACATTCTGGTGACCGACGGCGACCATCCCTATCTGGGCAAATGGTGGGTGCCCGGGCTGATCATCGGCTATGAACATTCCTTCACCCATCAGGTTGCCGATTTCCTGACAGGCCTGACCACGGGCCACCCGGCAAGCCCCAGCTTCCGTGAGGCGCTGCCCGCCAATCAGGTCTGCGATGCCATTATCACCTCGGGACAAACGGGAAGGTGGGTCGACTTGTGAAACTGGGGTTCAACCTGCTGCTGTGGACCACCCATCCGACAGAGGCGCATCTGCCGATTGTCCAAGCCTTGAAAGACACCGGCTATGACGGGGTCGAGGTGCCAATCTTTACTGGTGACCCCGCCCATTTCCGCGCATTGGGGGCGCAGATTGCCGACTTGGGTTTGCAGGCCACCGGAATCGGCGTGATGCCGGGGGCGGGCAAGACCTGCATCTCGGCGGATCCTGCCGAACGGGCGGCGGCGCTGGATCACCTGAAATGGCTGATCGACTGCACCTATGCGCTGGGCGGCACGCTGGCCTCGGGGCCGTTTCACCAACCTTTGGGCGAGTTTTCGGGCCTGCCGCCCACGGCTGACGAACTGTTGCGTCTGGTCGAGGTGCACAAGGCCGCCGCGCGTTATGCCGCCGGGGCCGGCATTACCCTTGCGGTCGAACCGCTGAACCGGTTCGAATGTTACATCCTGAACACCGCCGCCGCCGCCGCCGACCTGACCGCACGGGTCGCGGAACCCAACTATGGCTATCTCTATGACAGTTTTCACGCCAATATCGAGGAAACCTCGGTCGCAGGCGTCATTGGGCCCACCGCCCACGCCATCAAACATGTTCATATTTCTGACAACACGCGTGGGGTGCCGGGGGCTGGTCACATCGACTTTGCCGCCATCTTTCGGGCGCTGCGCCATGCCCGCTACGACGGCTGGATGACGGTCGAGGCGTTCGGGTCAGCCCTGCCCGACCTTGCCGCCGCAACCAAGATCTGGCGCCCGATGTTTGACCGCCCGCAGGATGTGTACAAGGCCGGCTACCGCCTGATGCGCGACGGATGGAATGCAGGTGGGTGAACGGGGTCGGGGATGCGAACCCACGACACCCGGTTTTCCAGGCCACCTCCTTTCCTTGCAAATGATTGGGTTGGCTGGTGAACCGAGGGCCTTTTGACGCCTGCAGGTATCTGGGTTACCGGTTGCGGTGGCAGACCTGCCTGGCTTTGTCGCGCACAGATTGCAGGACCGTTTGCCCGCTTGTCGCCTGAAAGGACGGCCACAAAGGCAACCTGTGTTAGGCAAATTCTGCGGCCTTTGGGTTGTGGTTGGAAACCTTACCAAAGGAAATACCGCCTGCATCACACATGCTTGCCCGCCAGTCAGCACGGCTTGTCCATCGCGGTGCAGCACCAAGGCGCGGATATCGACCAGCCATTGGCCGGCAGGTGGTCCGAATGATGCGCCCGGGTCATGCCGTGGGCGTCACACCGGATGGCTGGACATATAGCTTTTGATCTCGGCTTCCAACTGGGCCATCTGTTCACCCCCGGCCATCAGGTCGGTGACCTCCTCGCGGGTCTTTTCGCCCTTGCGGAAATCAGCGGCCTTGGCCCCCTTGATCAACACGGCAAAGTGGTCGCCAACGGTCAGGGCATGGACCACGTTATGGGTGATAAAGATCACCGCGATGCCCTTTTGCCGGGCTTGCAGGACGATCCGCAGCACATGGGCGGCTTCTTTGACGCCCAGGGCTGCTGTCGGTTCATCCAGGATCAACACCGATGCCCCAAAGTGAACGGCACGGGCGATGGCAAGGGCCTGACGCTCGCCACCCGACAACCCGCCAACCAGACGGTCGCCATCGGTGATCCGGGTGATGCCCAGATCGCGGACAGCCTTGACCGCGATGTCATTGGCGGTCTTGCGGTCAAAGGTCTTGAACGGCCCCCAGCCTTTTGTCGGCTCCTCGCCCACAAAGAACGACCTGCCGATGCTCATCAGGGGGAAGGTCCCACCGAACTGGTGAACCGTGGCGATCCCGGCGTTGCTGGCATCCCTTGGGCTGGTGAATGTGGCAGGTTTCCCCGCCAGGGTGATCGTGCCGGATGTCGGTCTGTGCACCCCGGACAGCAGGCGGATCAGCGTCGATTTGCCCGCCCCGTTATCCCCCAGCAGGCACAGAACCTCGCCCGGATAAACCGCCAGATTGATGTCATGCAGCACGTCGATCGGGCCGAAGGATTTGTTGATGCCCTGGAGGGTCAGAAGCGGCGCGGGCATCATTTCACCTTCTTGGGCGTATAGGACAGGGCCATCTTGCGAAAGGTGTTGTTCATCAGCACGGCCACCAACAACAGCACCCCGATGATCAGGCTGGCCCAGTTGGCGTCGAACGGGGTGTAATAGATGCCCTGATTGACGATGGCAAAGGTCAGGGTCCCCAGCACGATACCCACCACCGAGCCA
>JANNAF010000113.1:0-26332 GCA_031384005.1 Rhodobacterales bacterium
ACCTGCGCCTCCAGGGCACCGTGGCCTGCCCCCAAGGGGGTGGTTTGCACATGATACCCCTTGGCTGCCGCCGCCTCGATCCCGGCAGGTGCCATCACGCCCAACATCAGCGGAATGGGATCCTCGGGCCGTGGCATGATCGTCAACGTGTCAAACCTGTACCGCGCACCGTCCCAACTGACATCGGCCCGCGTCAGCAGCGCCTCCAACACGGCCAGCGCCTCCTCGAACAGCGGCTTGGTCTCCTCGATCGGGACGCCAATCCGCCCGGTTTCGAACCCGAACGCGCCCTTGCCCACACCCAGCATCAACCGTCCGTCACACAGACATTGCGCCTGAACCACCTCGCCGGCAAAGACCCGCATGTCGCGCAACGGCAATTGGCAAACGCTTGTCATCAGCTTGATCGTTTTGGTATGGGCCGCGATCTTGACCGCCAATTGCAGCGGGGACGGCACCAACAGCAGATTGACCAGATGATGTTCCGGGATGCCGACCCCCATATAACCCAACGCCTCGGCATGCAGCGCCTGTTCGACCGTGCGACGATACAGTTCCCGCCCCCCCATCGCAGGGTCCAGCATATGGGTAGACAGGAAATGCACAAAGTCCATGGCGCCCTCCACTTTGGAAATATCGTACATCTGTACAATATTGGGTCAAGCGAAACTTTACCGCCGCGCCTGCACCACCCTGGCCGCAGTATAAATCGCCAGCGCCACCCAGATCATGCCAAAGGCCAGCAATTGCGCCTGCCCCAAGGGCTCGTGAAACACAAAGGTCGCCGTCAGGAAAATCATCGTGGGGGCGATGTATTGCAGAATGCCGATGGTGGACAACCGCAACCCCTTGGCACCATGAGCGTAAATCATCATCGGCGTGGCGGTGATCACCCCGCACAGCATCAACAAAACCGAATCCCGGCCCAGATCAAAGGCGAAATGCCCCGCATCGCCCAAAAAGGCAACATAGGCCAATGACGGGATCAGCAGGATCAACACCTCCAGCATGAACCCCTGATTGGCACCGATGGGCAACGAACGCTTGAAATAGGCGTAAAACCCCCATGTCACCGTCAGCCCAAGGGCCACCAGCGGCACCTTGCCGGTCTGCCAAGCCATCAACGCCACCGCCACGGCCACAATCGCAATCGCCAGCTTTTGCGCCCCGTTCATCCGCTCGCCCAACAGGGCCCAGCCCAAAAAGATGCTGAACAACGGATTGATGTAATACCCCAGCGCCGCCTCCAGCGCATGGCCCGTACCGATGGCCCAGACATAGAGGCCCCAGTTTGCCGAAATCAACGTCGCGGTGATCGCCCCCATGGCCAACATGCGCGGCGACCGGAACGCCGCCGCCAGATCGCCCATCTGACCGCTCAACCACAACACCGCCCCCGCAATCGGCACCGACCAGATCACCCGATGCGCAATCACCTCTGCCGGGGAAATATGGGCCACCTGCTTCATGAACAGCGGCAGGAACCCCCATAAGATATAGGCCGTCAGCGCATAGCCAAAACCGCGCATTGTGTCGCCATGTGGGGGGGTGCCATGTGCCATGGCCGCCTCGTACCCAGAACTCAAGGCAGGTGCCACGGCAATCTTGTGCGGGTGACAATACTTACTTCGCACCGCCGCCTATTTCACGCCCAACCCAGCCGTCAAACCCCCGTCAATCTTGTAATCGCTGCCGGTACAGAACGCCGCCTTGTCAGACGCCAGAAAGGCAACCAGTTCGGCCACTTCTTCAGGCTCTCCGATGCGGCCCAGCGGGTGGGCGGCACCAAAGCGGGCAAAGGCCTGTTCGACCGTCACCCCCTCGCCGCCATAGGTCCGTGCGGCCATTTCCAGAATGGGCGTGCGCACGGAACCGGGGCTGATCGAATTGACCCTGATGCCCTGTTCGGCATGGTCCAGCGCCATGGCGCGCGTCAAGGCATGGATCGCCCCCTTGGTGGCGACATAGGCCGCAACGTTCTGTTGGCAGTTGAACCCCTGCACGGATGAGATGTTGACAATCGCCCCGCCCCCCCGCCGCACCATATGCGGCACGCCAAAATGGGCGGTCAGATAGATCGAACCGACATTCACGGCCATGCAGCGGGTCCAGATGTCGAACTCTGTGCTGACGACAGTGCCATAGGGATGAACGGCGGCCGCGTTCACAATGATGTCCAGACCGCCAAAGCGGTCCACCGCCTGCGCCACCGCCGCCGCAACCTCGGCCTTGACCGCGACATCGGCGGTCCATGCCTCGACCGTCAGCCCCAATGCGGCGGCCGCCTGCTCCAGAGCCGCGTTGGCCGCGCGGTCAATACCGACCGCCAAAACCCGTGCCCCGCCCTGTGCCAGCCGAATGGCCGACGCGCGGCCAATCCCGGTGGTTCCGGTCACCAAGGCCACCTTGTTGATGAAATCGTCCATCATTCTCTCCTCCAACGAACCCCATCCCTGATCATGCCGCCCCGATCATGCCGCCCCGCCTCTCATAATGCCAGTCCCCCCACACCCGCCAAACCTCGCACCTTGCCAACCGACCCGCGGTGGTGTCCAACAAGGGCAACCATCCGCCCGGCGAGGTCACCATGGAATCGATGCGCGAAACCCTACGCTGGTACGGCCCGGGCGATCCGGTCACGCTGGACCATGTCAAACAAACCGGCGCAACCGAGGTGGTCTCGGCGCTGCACCATATTTATGACGGCTCACCTTGGGGGGATGACGCCATCGCAGGCTACCGCGACCAGATCGCACAGTCCGGTCTGGTCTGGTCCGTCGTCGAAAGCATCCCCGTCCACAACGATATCAAGATCGCAGGGCCCGCACGGGCGCAGTACATCGGCTGGTACAAGGACTCGATCCGCGCCTTGGGGCGGCAGGGCATTTCCACGCTGTGCTACAATTTCATGCCCGTCGTCGACTGGACCCGCACCGATTTGACCCACCTTATGCCCTCGACCGGCTATGCGCTGCGCTTTGATGCGGTGGATTTTGCGGCCTATGATATGTTTGTCCTGAACCGACCCGGCGCGACCAAGGACTATTCCAATGCCCAGATCTCTGCCGCCGAAACCCGGTGGAAACAGACCCCGGACGACCAGATGGCTGCCATTGAACGCACGCTGATCGCGGGCCTGCCTGCCACGGAACGCAAATTTGACCGGGCGGGATTTCTGGATGCCCTGCGCGACTACGAGGGTGTCACGGCGGATGACCTGCGCGCCAACCTGGTGCATTTCCTGCGCGAAATCGTGCCCGTGGCGCAGGAAGCCGGTATTCGCCTGTGCATCCATCCCGATGACCCGCCATTCAGCCTTTATGGCCTGCCGCGCGTGGTCTCGACCGCGTCCGACATCCGCGCGATCTTTGGCGCTGCGGATACGGTTCACAACGGTCTGACCTTTTGCACCGGGTCCTTTGGGGTGCGGGCCGACAATGATCTGGTCGCAATGGTGCGCGAATTTGGTTCCCGCATCCATTTCGTGCACCTGCGCAACGTGACCCGCGAGGCGGACGGTTCCTTTCACGAGGCGGACCATCTGGGCGGATCGACCGATATGCCCGCCGTGGTGATTGCCCTGATGCTCGAACAGGCCCGCCGCAAACAGGAAGGCCGCGCCGATTGGCAATTGCCGATGCGTCCCGACCACGGCCACCTGCTGGCCGATGACATCGGCAAGACCCGGATCAACCCGGGCTATTCCCTGATTGGCCGCCTCAAGGGGTTGGCTGAATTGCGCGGTGTCATGCACGGCGTGTCAGCCATGCATGCGCGGCAAGGGTAACGCAGTCGCCATGCCGTCCTTGTGCACCCGCAGCGTTCCGTTTTCCCAAGGCCTGAACCGATGACCGATCCGGCAATGGAATTGCAAAGCATGGCTTGGGCGCATGGCGTCGTATCGGTGCAGGCCCTGGGCGGCATGATCGGTCCCACCAGCTTTGTCCTGCCAGACGGTCGGCAGGTCAGCCCGTTTCACATAGCCCCGTGGTTCAATGAACCGGTGACAGCGGGCCTGCCGGGCATCCTGCACCGTTTGCGCGGCGAATGGCCCTGTGTGCCCTTTGGATCAGATGCGCTGCGCAGCCTGCCCCCACCATGGCGCGCCGATGGGGACACCTTTGCCGGGGCCGATGTGCCGCATGGCCACGGCTCCAACCTCGCATGGCAGTTTTTGCCAATCACAGAACAGGCCATTCACCTGACCTGCCGTTACCCCGAAACCCACCCGATCAGGGCGCTGCACCGCACCATCCGTCCCGATCCCGCGACCGCCGCCCTTGATTTTACCCTGACCGTCGTGGCACGCCGCCCCTGCCGTCTGCCCATCGGTCTGCACCCATCGCTGCGCCTGCCTTTCAGCGGACAGGCCGACCTGATCGCCCCGGCCTTTCAGACCGGACGGGTTTTGCCCCTCCTGGCCGAATCCAGCAGCCTGTTGCAGCCCGACGCAACCTTTGACAGCCTGGACGCCGTGCCCACCCGGTCCGGCACCAAAATGTCACTGTCCCGCCTGCCCCTTGCCACCGCGCATGAGGATCTGGTGCAACTGTGCGGCGTCAGCGGCGACGCGGTCCTGCGCGACGTAAATAACGGATACCAAACCCGGCTCAGCTGGAACACCGCGCATTTCCCCTCGGCCTTGCTGTGGCTGTCAAACCGGGGCCGCGACTATGCCCCGTGGAACAGCCGCCATACCGCCTTGGGGATCGAACCGATCTGCAGCGCCTTCGACCTTGGCCCCGCCGTCTCGAACGCCCCCAACCCGATATCTGACGCGGGCGTCGCCACAACCATCGCCTTTTCGCCCGACGCCCCCTTCACCACGACCTACCGCATCGCGGTCGAGCCGCTGGCACGATAACCGACGTAGCTTTGGCTCCCGCCCCAAAAAAGGCGCTGACAAGGATTAATCAGTGCGTTCTGACGGCTTACCCCCGAACCGGGGTCGCTCACGTAATTGCGAAAAACCCCATATTTTCCGGGGCTTAGCGCCGTGCTCTTCAGAAATATGGTGCCCCCAGCAGGACTTGAATCCCTGTTTCTTGGCGAAACATGCTGTCTCACTCGAGCCATAATTCATTGAAAATATTGGCTTAATCCGCCTCATCGAGTTGCATTTTGCCTCAGGAAGTCTTACCTTGAAAGGTGGACAGACAGGTGGACAAAATGACTCGCGCATTGAACAAACTTTCAGCTGGATTTGTTAAGGCCGCGCCCGTCGGGAAACACTCTGACGGTGGTGGTTTGTGGCTTCACTGTAGACCAGATGGCGGCGCACAATGGTTCCTGCGTGTAACAGTTCACGGACGGCGCCGAGAAATGGGCTTGGGTCCAGTATCCGAGGTTTCACTGAAGGATGCGCGCGCCGCCGCTGAAAGGTGGCGCAAGACAGCTCGCGATGGAATCGACCCGATCAAGCAGCGCGAAAAGAACAAGAGAGAAGCGGCTCGCAGCCTGCATCTCTTGGACGACGTTGCAAGGGATTGCTTTGAAAGTCGCAAGGCAGAACTGAAGGATGATGGTCTGGCTGGAAGGTGGTTTTCTCCTTTGGAACTGCACGTGCTTCCGAAATTGGGCAAGGTTCCGGTCGCAGAAATTGATCAGCGCGACATACGGGACGCACTTGCGCCAATTTGGCATTCGAAAGCTGAGACGGCCAAGAAGGCGATGAACCGCCTAGCCCTATGCATCAAACACGGTGCCGCGCTTGGCCTAGATGTTGACATGCAGGCAACCGACAAAGCCAAAGCACTTTTGGGAGCGCACAGACACAAGGCAAGTCACACGGCCTTCGTACCCTGGCGCGACGTGCCCGCTTTCTATGCATCGCTCAACGAAGGGACGACAACACATCTTGCCCTCAGGTTCCTGATCCTGACCGTCGGCACGCGGTCCAAACCGCTGCGGTTTCTGCAAGAAGCCGACGTGTCGGACGGAATCTGGTATGTCGCTGGCGAAAACATGAAGGGGCGCAAAGACAAAACCGCCGACTTCCGAGTACCACTATCGACCCAAGCGCTGGCAATCCTCGATCAGGCTAGACTTATGGCAAGAGATGGATACCTTTTCCCAAGCTATCGCAAAGGTGTCTTGTCGGATGCGACCATGTCTAGACTGATGGAGCGGCGGGGGATGGAAGCCCGCCCTCACGGGTTTCGATCAAGCTTTCGAACTTGGTGTGCTGAGGCCACTGATGCTTCACGGGAAGTCGCGGAAGCATGCCTGGCCCATGTTACGGGAGGGGCTGTAGAACGTGCCTATCGCAGAACGGACTACTTGGATCAGCGGCGCGACCTGATGCAGCGTTGGGCCGATTTTGTGGTGGGGCTATGAGCGCCCGAAATAGGTTTATGGCCAAGCGCCTGGTGTTAGACGTGAAGAACCAAGGTATTCGAGAATGCATATGGGAGAACTACGAAGAAAAAGCATCCGAAGAAATATCTCCACGTCGTTCTCTTCAATTCACAGAAGAGGCAAAGATACAAATTTTCAATGCTCTTGACACAATGGAGCGTACTAAGGCTTCGGAAGTAGTTAACGATAAAAATCCCGACAGTCACATCATTAAGAAACAACTTGAAAAACGTGTTCGGCGCATATCTAGCATAATCCGGAACTTGCCCGATCATACCATCTTGGAAAATCAGCAGCTCTTCAATGATCCTGTGGTCTGGGAAGAGATCCTGATACATACTGCGGTCGAGGGCGCTCAAGGTATGACGCTCGTGAATAGGTGCAACCTTTTTTTGCGCTTACTACGGACTAGGCCACGCGACGTTACCCAGCATCTGCCTTCGGGAGAAGCAATGGCCTGCCATTTGATCCGCGACGTCTTCCAAAAGTCCGGAATGAAGGCGGACGTTAGGCACACTCGTCCAAGTTCCATCCCGGAGGGGGAAGAACCGATCAGCGCCTTCGAATTGTTCGTTTTTGATTTTGTCTTGCCAGACACAGATTTCAATGCTGCTACAAGGAAACGCCTATCGCGACTCCTAGCGGAAGCTGAAAAGGCAATCAGTTCAAACCACTGAATAATATAGTTAAAGTCGCGTCCGTGACCGCTGGCTCAGCATGCTGCACATTGGTGCAACACGCAACCAGTTGAGGTGCCGGGATGTTCATTGCTCTAGTTTACCTGTCAACCTGCGAAGTCCAGGAACGTTACCGGATCAGCCGCGCGACGCTCTATCGCTGGCAAGAAAACCCGGCAGTACGTTTCCCCACTCCCGTTAAGATCGGTCAGCGCACGCTTTGGCGAGAAAGTGACCTGCAAGACTTCGACGCCCGCGCGGCGGCGGGTCAAACCGCAATTCCTGGAAAGCGGGTTGCGGCATAAGTGAAAGCGTCAATCACAAGTTGAAGCTTTTCTTTTTCCCCTCAACAGAAAAAACCATCGAGGATGAAAAATGCAAACACTTACGATAATTGATGTTGAAAACTCAATCAGCAGGGTTGCAAGACTTCCTGATGGCCGTTTCATTCATTGGCGCTGGCGTACAATAGATGAGATTGGGACAATGGGGAAATTCCCATGCACTTGTAGCGGCATCCCGATGGACGCAAACAACCGAAAAAATTGGCTTTCTCTTGATGTGGCCATTGGGCTTATTCGCTTGATGGACGTGCCGGGACTTAAGTTAGGTTACGTCATCGACGAAGATGGACGCTATGTCTTGGATGATCTTTTTGGGCTCCATCAGCCTAAATCGGGCCATTGGGCCTTTGATCACGTGACCCAAATTGAGGAATCCAACGCAGTCTAGCAAACGACCCGTACCTTACAGGTGGTGCTGAAGCAGGTACGGGTCATTCAAGAAGAAACCCCGAAAGGAATCTCGACGTGAGCATACTTGATAATCCGACCCCAAGCGAGCAGAAGTTTCTTGATGCTTTGCCGCAAGACCAGTTCATTCTATGGAGGCAGGTCAAAGAACCGAACAGCGTAAAGCCCAGAAAAATTCCGTGCAACCCAGCCGGTACCGCAATAGATCCGCACAATAGGGCCAACTGGTTAAACATCGAAACGGCCCGCAACTACTGCAGACAGTCACCTCTTGGCATCGGTATTGGAATCGTTCTTACCGAGAAAGATCCATTCTTTGTTCTTGACCTAGACAACGTTCGCGACCCCGCAAGCGGTGCTTACGCCGATGAGGCTGTCCGCTTGGCCAAGCCGTTCCTGGACATCGGAGCGGGAATGGAAGTCTCGATCAGCGGGACCGGAATGCACATTTTCGGAACCTGCGACCCAAGCGTCCTAGGAGAGCGCAAGAACAAATGGATGGATGGCACATGCGAGTGGTACTTTGCCAAGCGATTCGTGGCCTTTGGGGTAGGTCAGCAAGGCAACCCCCTGATTGACTGCACCAACGAACTGGCGGCGCTGATACCCAAGCGGGAGTCTCCTCCCCCTGAGATGGCCAAATCCGCTTCCGGACCATGCGAAAGCTGGGACGGACCAAGCGAGGACACAGAACTTCTTGCAAGGGCCTTGGGCAGTGGAAGTGCAGCGGTCAAGTTCGGGCTGAAAGCGAGTTTCGCTCAATTTTGGAACGCCGATCTGGACGCCTTGGGCCGTGCCTTCCCCTCAAACGACAGCAAACGACCGTGCGATTGGTCCAGCGCCGACATGGCTGTATTTGGGTCGCTGGCATTCTGGACCGGCAAAGATGTGGCCCGAATGATCAGACTCTACCAAGGGTCCCCTCTGGCCCAAGCGCGGGGCGACAAGAGCAAACGGCTCGACTACCTCGAACGCACTGCTCGCGCAGCCGCGGAAACCTGCCAAAAAGTCTATAGTCAGTCTGGCGGTGCAAGTTCAGAACACTCCAACGCGGATGCTCGCCCCGACATGACCGACGACGAGCTTGCGCTGCATCTACACGAAACCTATTGGTCCGAAAACGCCCGCTATGCACCGGAGTTGGGAGTCTGGCTCTTTTGGGACGGCGTGCGGTGGAAAATCGACAATACAGGTTGTGAGCATATTACCCGTGTACGCTCACAAATGCGCGAAATTTCTAAGTTTGCCTCGACGTGCCCACGACACAAGAAGCGCTTGGAAAGCAAGAACGAAATAATGAACATTGCCTTCTTGATGGCTTCAAATCCTAGAACAACAATTCGGGCGAATGAACTCGACAAAGACGATCTTCTTCTTGGAACGCCAAATGGCGTTGTCGATTTGCGCACAGGTGAGTTTCGGCCTGGCGTACCAGGTGACCTAATGACAAAATCGACATCAATTGACCCTGCAATTGATGGCGCTTCGCCCATATCATTCCTACGATTTCTCGATCAGATCATGGGCGGGGACGCGGAGATGATCCAATACCTTCAAAAGGTGTTCGGATACTCGCTTACTGGCTCGACAAAAGAACACTGCATGTTCTTCTTCTATGGCAGTGGCCGCAATGGCAAAGGAACCCTTCTCAATATTTTCTCCTACATCTTGAAGGACTACGCTGTTCAGGCAGCGAACGCCATTTTTCTGGACAAGAAAGTGGAAAGCCATCCGACTGATTTGGCGGCCCTAATGGGAGCCCGCCTCGTTAGATCATCGGAACTTCCGGTTGGAAAAGTCTGGAACGATACGCTTTTAAAGCAGGTAACGGGTGGAGATCCCATATCTGCCCGTAAAATGCGCCAAGACCCGATCAACTTTACCCCCCAGTTTACGCTGATATTTGACGCAAATAATGCCCCTTCGGTTCGCGGCGTTGACGAAGCTTTTCGACGCAGGGTGAAAGTTGTTCCCTTCAATTTCACAGTATCCGAGGCTGAAAATGATCCACATTTGGGTGAAAAGTTAAGGGTCGAAAGCCCTGCGATCTTGAAATGGGCGATTGATGGCGCGATTCAGTGGCAACGAGGCGGTCTGCACGCCCCAATGAAAGTTCGGGAAGCGACAAATGTCTACCTAGATGCTGAGGATACGCTGGGTCGATTTATTGATGATCAAATGCTGCGTGACCCGGCCGGAAGGATCCATTCATCCGACCTTCAGACACGGTTCGGTCAATACCTATTTAGGCAGGGACTTTCTGCGTGGTCTGAGACGACTTTGGGCAAAGAGATGCGCAAGCGTGGCTTCAAGCCATTCAAGTCAAATGGCATCCGGGGTTTCGAAGGACTGAGGTTCCAACAAACGCAGGTGACGTCGTTAATTATGCCCGGCATGACGTAGAAGGGTCGACAGGGGCGGATGCTCACTTATCTGGCGTATGGTACATAAGTGCTAGAAGTTCTCATACGTCGATAGTCACACCAACTGTCCCTCCCGCCCTGTGTGCCGTAAATCAAAGACAAGTCTGAAAATTTATGTCACTAGTTTTTGGTCGGGGTCGCGCGTTACCCGCGCTGCTTTGCAGCGCAGGAGGACCCAAATTTTCAAATGAAAATGGTGCCCGAACCAACGATGCGACCGCGCCGAAATGCGGTAGGATTTGGACCTTTGCCAAGGGAGCATCTGCGAATTTTCGGATCAAGTCAGGCAGGTAAGGCGCTGACTTTGGCTGTCGTCACTTCACCCTCATTCCCAAGGTTGTTCCAAGTATGTTGTGCGATATTGCTTCCGCGCAATTCATAGTACGGCGGTTTGCCATCGATGGAATCTCTCACGTTGTCCAGATAGTCGGACGGCCAGCAAAGGTTAGGCGCATGCATGCGCAACATTGCCTCATAGGCGTTTAGAAATTGCGTCCTTGAAACGCTGTGACTCGAACCAGCATTCGTCATTTTCCAGCTCCCCTTTCTGTTCAAGTCGTTACGCGCAGCAAACCTGCCACCTATGCCAACTTGTCGCAAGCACTGATCTTGCGCTATAGTCAGTCAGCGGCGCTTCACAAGAAGTGCAGGAGCTAGGAAGTATGTGAAAAGGGGAAACTGGTGAAGGTTTTACTGTTGATAGCTTGCGTGGTACTTGGAGGCTGCGCAGCGCTCAGCTACATGGATGCGACGTATGATGGCATTCCCCAAGAAATGGTCAACTATCATGGTGCGCCTTGGCCAGTCTTCAACGATGCGAAGAACCTTCGAATGCTCATCATGGCTAGCGGCAAAGACGCGGCGCTAGATGGTGCAACGCTGGGGCTTTCGGCAGAGCCGGCCACTTCCTATAGGGCCGTCGGTCAATTGTATCTTGATCAGCACGGTCTGAACTGCCGAGCCATCGGTGCTACGCTCATCGTACATGGGGCGTATGAGGTTTCTTACATTTGCTGAACGGTCCGCGCCGTCCAGACACAATGGAGCAACGCGCACGTGAGGGTGGATATGAGGGTGGACAAAGATACGCAAAAACCCTTCATACCATTGATATTGCTAGATTAATCTTGTAAAAATGGTGCCCCCAGCAGGACTTGAACCCGCGACCCCCTGATTACAAATCAGGTGCTCTACCAGCTGAGCTATAAGGGCATTGCGAAATCCTTACCGCTCCTCATGAATTTGCGCAAGCGGTCAGTCGCGGCTGGTGCGGGCCATCAGTGCGACTGCACACAAACTGACCGCAATGACCAGCAGGGCCGAGGGTGCGGCCTCGCCGATGCGTTCCAGCGAGGCCAGGTCATAGGCCCGTGTCGACAAGGTGTTAAAGTTGAAGGGCCGCAGCAACAATGTGGCAGGCAGTTCCTTGACGCAGTCGACAAAAACCACCAGCAGCGCCGTGCTGACCGAGGCGCGCATCAACGGCAGATAAATCACCCGCAACACCCCACCATCAGTGCGCCCAAGCGACCGCGCCGCCATGGGCAACGACGGCGGCACGCGGCCAAAGGCGCTGTCAACGGCACTTTGCGCAATACCGAAAAACCGCACACCATAGGCCAGGATCAGCGCGGCCACGGTCCCCGTCAACAGCAGTCCCGGATCATATCCCGTAACAGACAGTACGGCATCGGCAATGCGGTGATCCAACGCGGCCAGCGGGATCAGGATGCCGACTGCCATCACAGCCCCGGGTGCAGCATAGCCCAGCGCCGTCACAGGCAGCAGACTGCGGGTAAAGGTCCGACCCGTCAGGCGCACACCATAAACCAGAAACAGCGCCGCCCCGACCGTCAACACAGCCGCCACGCCCCCCACCAGCAGCGTGTTGCCCACGGCGGCGCCCAAACCGGGCGCAACCCACGCCTCGGGCTTTTTCACGGCATGCCAACCCATCACCGCGATCGGCAGCACAAACCCCAACCCGAACGGCACCAGACACAGCGCCGTGGCAATCCATGCCCGCGCCCCGCCAATCGGCAACGGCGTCACGGGTCGGGTGGCGCGCGCTGCCCGGTGAAACCGCGCGTTGCGCCGCCCCCGCCGCTCGACCCATAGCAGCGCCAACACCATGGTCAGGATCACCAACGCAATCTGCGCCGCACCACCGGCATTGTTGTCATTCAGCCAGACCGAAAAAACCCCTGTGGTCAGGGTCTGCAGGCCGAAATGCTGCACCGTGCCAAAATCGGCAATCGTCTCCATCAACACCAGCGCCACGCCTGCGGCAATCGCCGGGCGGGCCAGCGGCAGGCCGACACGCAGGAACAACCCGACCGGCCCAACCCCCAGCGCGCGCGCCACCTCATAGGATGCGCCCGATTGCTCGCGGAACGCCGCGCGGGCCAGCAGATACACATAAGGATAAAACGCCGCTGCCAGCACGACCATGGCAAAACCCAGCGAATGAACCTCGGGGAACCAGTAATCCTGTGCGTCGCGCCAGCCCATTGCCAGCCGCATCGCACCCTGAACCGGACCCGAATAGTTCAGAAAATCGACCAGCGCATAGGCCCCGATATAGGCCGGTATCGCCAACGGAAACAGCAGCGCGAAATCCAGCCAGCCCCGGCCGGGAAACCGGTACATCGTGACCAGCCATGCAGCCCCTGTGCCCACCGCCGCCGCCAGTGTCCCCACCCCCACCATCAGCATCAACGTGTTTTGCACATAGCGCGGCAGCACCGTCGCCATCAGATGCGGCCAGATGTTCGACGTCGGATGAAACGCCATCCACATAACCGCCAGCATCGGCGCCACCACCACGACGGCAATCCCGACCGCCACGCCAGACCACAGATCCGGCATCGCCCAGCGCAGCCGCCAGCGGTGTTCCTGAGTGTTTTGCTCGACCATAGCGCCCTCCTAACGGAAAGCTGTTTCCCTGTCCAGAAAAGCCCGTATACTCATATCAAAGCAACAAGAACCCAAGGCAGCCTTCCCTCATGCGTATCGTCTACCACCTTGGCGCCCATTGCACCGATGAAGAACGGCTGCTGCGGTGCCTGCTGCGCAACCGGGGGGCCCTTGCAGATCAGGGCATCATCGTGCCGGGCCCGACCCGTTACAGAACCCTGCTGCGCGAAACTGCCATTGCCCTGCGCGGTCAGCCCGCATCGGTGGACAGCCAGGCGATGGTTCTGGAACAGATCATGGAGGTGGACCGCGCCGAACGACTGGTGTTGTCGTGGGATTCCTTCCTGTCCTATGCCACCTGGGCGATGGAGGACGGGCTTTATCAGGCGGCCGGCGAACGCGTCCGCGCATTCTCTCAAATCTTTCCGCGGATCGAGGCCGAGTTCTGCCTTGCCATCCGCAACCCGGCAACCTTTCTGCCCGCCTTGTTTGACAAGCAAAAGAACGCCAAGGGCGGCAGCCGCGACTTTGCCACCTTTCTCAAAGGCTATGACCCCTTGGACATCCGCTGGTCCAGCGTGATCCGTGACATCCTGCGCCGCAATCCCGGCGTGCCACTGACGATCTGGTGCGATGAGGACACGCCCCTGATCTGGCCAGAGGTGTTGCAAGCCGTCACGGGCCACAGCCCTGACACGGTTCTGGACGATTCCCACGAACTCCTCAGCCAGATCATGTCAGCCGAGGGGTTGAAACGGATGCAGGCCTATCTGGCCAGCCATACCGTCAGCACGCCCGAATTGCGCCGCAAGGTCTATACCGCATTTCTGGACAAGTTCGCCCTGCCCGACCGCATCACCATGGACATCGAGGTGCCGGGCTGGACCGAGGCGACCGTGGCCGAACTGACCACGCTTTATGATCACGACGTCGCGCAGATCCGCGCGACGCCGGGGGTGCGGTTCATCGAACCCTGATGTGCTGACCCAAACCAGGGGTCACTTCATCCCAAGGGCGGCCTTGTACATCTCCATGATCGCCTCTTCTTCGGCAATCTCGTCCGGCTTGCGCTTGCGCAGGGCGATGACCTTGCGGATCACCTTGGTGTCATAGCCACGACCCTTGGCCTCGGCCATCACCTCTTTGGCCTGCTCGGCCAGATCGGACTTCTCGGCGTCCAACTGTTCGATCCGCTCGATGAACTGGCGCAGTTCGTCGGCGGTCACGCTATAGCTGTCAATCACGTCACTCATCTGGTGCCCCCATTATACGATTGCCGTCTGACTACCCTTGCAGACAAGCGGCGCGCAAGGGCCTGCGTCCGCCGCCTTGCCAGAAACCCCAAGGCAAGGTAGGCGGGGCGCGAACTGACGGAGTGTCCCCATGCAATACCTGATCTGGGCCGGAACCGCCCTTACCCTTGGCGGGATCGTGATTTTGGGCTGGTGCGTTTATCTGGCTGCCAAAGTGCGCCGCAACTCAGCCCTGGACGCGGCCGCCGCCCGCGCCGCGCTGACCCCGGTTTTGTACTGGAACATGGGGGCGCTGTTGCTGTCGTTTCTGGGCCTGATGCTGGTTCTGGTCGGCGTGATCCTGTCTTAGGGCCGACATCCCCTCAGACCCCGTTCAAACTGCCAAAGCCCTGCCCTTCGGCAATCAGATCATCCAGCAACGGTGCCGGATCGAACACCTCTGCCTGAACCGCCAAGGCCTGCAGATCGCGGCGCAGCACCAACAATCCGCGCTGATCGGCCTGATACATCGGCCCCCCCTCCCACCGCGGCATCAATCCGGACAACAACGCCACCGCGTCAATATCCAACGGGCGGCGGGCGCGGCCATCTTGCAACATGCGCGTGCCCTCGGCGGCCATGGCAGACAGACAGCGCGAAACGGTCTGCAGCCCGCCCTTGGGGCTGGGCGGCAGAAAACTGGTCGGCCCCGACCCAATGCCATAGGCCGCCAGTGCCGCTGTCACCTCGCTGCGCGGCGTGCCTGCGGCCTCCAGATGCGCCACCGCCCCGGCCAAAGCCTGCCGCAGCGCCAGTTCGATCGGCCCACCCGGGCCGGAAAACACCACCCGCCACCCAAGACGCCGCGCCAGCGCCAATGCCTGCGCCACAGCCTCGGGGCCGGCACCGGGGGTCATCGACAGCTCTGCCAGCTCGCCCATGGCCGCAGGCACCGCGATGGCAACCTGATTTCCTGCCCCTTGCGCCGTCCCCAAACCGATGGCGCCCTCCGGCCCCGTGTCACCCGCCGTCAGCACCATATCGACCCCGGCCAGCGCCTCGGGCGCATTGCCGGTCACCAGCCGCGCCCAATCGGCGTCACGGCCCTCCTCGGTCATCTGCCGCGCCACGACGGCCTGTTCCTGCCGGGCGGCAACCCATTCCAATGCGGCGATCAACGCCGGACGGTCCGGGTCAGCCCATACCACCCGCAACCCTGCCGACAGCGCCTGAAACGCCAGATCGCAGGCCATGCCCCCCAACCCCCACAGACCCAACGTGGCGACCTTGGGCATGCCCTTGGCCGCCACTGCGGCAGGCGGCAACGCAGCCCGCCGCTCGGCGAAAAAGGCATAGCGCAGGCCCGCGGCCTGCGGCGTCTGCGACAAATCGCTCAGCGCCGCCGCCTCGACGTGCAAGCCTTGCTCCAATGTCAGAACCGCCGCCGCCTCGACACAATCGATGATCCGGCCAGGCGCAGGCAGCCGGTTGCCAACCTGCTCGGCGCGGGCGACCCGCACCGCCTCCAGATAGCCCCGGATGTCCTTGAACCCGGTGCGCCGGTCCGCGGTGCGACGCGGCGGCAAACCCTCACCCGCCATGGACAGGGCCGCCTCCTGCAAACCAGTTTCGACAACACGGTCAACCAGACCCAGCGCCATCGCCTCGGGTGCCTGAATGGGCAGGCCGCTTAGCAACAACCGCAGCGCATCAGGCGCGCCAATCAGCCGTGGCAAACGCTGTGTCCCCCCCGCCGCCGACACCAGACCAAAACCGACCTCGGGCAACCCCAGATAGGTCTTGGCCGCTGCAATCCGGTAATGCGCCGCCATGGCCAGTTCCAGCCCACCGCCCACCGCCGCGCCATGCAGGGCGGCAATCACGGGCTTGGGCGCGTTTTCAATCAGCAGACACAGATCGCCCAGCCGCACCTCGGGGCTGAGATGGCCATGCTCGGTCAGGTCGGCCCCGGCGGAAAACCCCTTGCCATCCCCGCATAGAATGATGGCTGCAATCTCGGGGTGGTCCACCGCCTCGCGGATGGCCACATTCAGGGCCCGCAACACCGCCGCGGACAGGGTGTTGACCGGCGGATGGCACAAAGCGATGACCGCCACATCGCCCACCCGGTCAACCCGCAACACTCCCGCCTGACCCTGCACGCCGTCCCCCATCTGCCCCCCCGTATCCGCACCACGCCGTTCGTCACAGCATTAAGGGGCCGCCACCTCATGCTTGGCAACAGCGATATGGGTCAGACCGGCATGTTGTCGAAACCGGCCTCGGTCTCGGCCTCGATCCGGGCGGCGTCCTCGGGGGTTTCGGGCCTGACGGCCCCCTTGGTCAATCCCTCGACCTCGGCCTGCAATACCCGCATCATCTGCACCTCGCTTTCGGTGACAGCCTCGACAAACCCGGTGGCCAACTTGGCCAGATCATCAGAACCTGATTTCGGCATCATGCACAATCCTTGCAAAAGGGGGTAAAGGGCAGCAAGTCCAGCCGCGCTTCGCTGATGGCCGTGCCACAACGCAGGCAAGTGCCATAGTGGCCCTCGTCGATCCGCAGCAACGCCGCCTTGATCGCCCGCATTTCGGCCTGCGACCCGACCCCCATGGTTTCCAAAACCTCGTCCCCCTCGCGGGCTGTCGCCAACTCCTCCCAATCCTTTTCGTCATGGGACTGCAGTTCGGCGTCAATCGCCCCCAACCGCATGGTCAATGCGGCCAGACGGGTTTCCAGTTCGATCCTTCGCACGGCAGTTGGTTTCATCGGTCGCCTCCTTGTTTGGTGCCCACCCTAGCACCCGGAACGGCGCAGACCTTGATCCCGATCAATCCCGGCCCTTGCAGTTGCACCGTCGCCCTGTCCATATACCCATGGCTTGGCAGTAAAGGAGCGGGCGATGCCGATGGAATGGCTTTGGGGCCTGATGGGCGGCACCATGATCGGGCTGGCCGGGGCGATGTACTTGCTGATGAATGGCCGAGTCATGGGGGTGTCAGGCATCTTTGGCGGGCTGGTCGATGGCACCGGCTGGTCAACCTGGGCCGAAAGGTCGGTCTTTATCGCTGGCCTCATCGCGGTGCCCGCGCTTTTGGCGTTGGCGATGCCGGGCACGACCACCCATCTGACGTCCAACTGGCTGGTGATCATCGCGGGCGGCGTGCTGGTGGGCGTTGGCACCCGACTGGCCAATGGCTGCACCTCGGGGCATGGCGTCTGCGGTATATCACGACTGTCACTGCGCGGGATTGTGGCCACGGTGTTCTACATTCTGGCAGGTGGCATCACCATGGCGTTGCTGCGCCATGTGCTGGGGGTGATCTGATATGCAAAAACTGCTTTTCGGCGCGCTGTCTGGCGGCCTGTTCGGCGCGGGGCTGGTCCTGTCGGGCATGACCGACACCACCCGTGTCCAAGGCTGGCTGGATGTGTTCGGCGACTGGGACCCGACGCTGGCCTTTGTGATGGGCGGGGCGATCTTGCCAATGGCCGTGGCGTGGCGCGTCGCAGCCCGGCGCCAATCCTCCTACCTTGGCCTGCCCCTGCCCGAAGCCCCCAAACGTGAGGTTGGCCCCAACCTTGTGATCGGCTCGGTCCTGTTCGGCATGGGCTGGGCGCTGGCGGGGCTGTGCCCCGGCCCGGCGCTGGCCTCGATCAGCTTTGGCGGCACAGGCGGGCTGGTCTTTCTTCTTGCGATGGCCGCAGGTATGGTGATCGCACCAAAGGTCCGCAGCCGCATCGACGCGGCCCCTTCCCAAAGGAACACCATGGAAATTCGCGCCCTGACCCCGACCTATGCCGTCTCGCCCCAGATCGAACCCGCCGATCTGGCGGTGATCAAGGCGGCTGGCTATACCACAATCATCGACAACCGCCCTGACGGCGAAATCCCCGACGATCTGCACGGCGCCCAGATGAAACGCGCGGCGCAGGCGCTGGGTCTGCAATTCGTGATCAACCCCTTGATCCCCGGCGGCTTTACCCCCGAAAACATCGCCGTTCAGGCCGCCGCTGTGGCCGAGGCACCCGGCCCCGTCTTTGCCTATTGCGCCAGCGGGAACCGCAGCTCGATCGTCTGGGCCATGATGAATGCGGGAAAACTGCCGACCGATGACCTGATCGCCATACCAGCCCGCTTTGGCTACAGGCTGGACCAGTTCCGCCCGACGCTGGACGCCATGGCAACCCGGTAACCGGCGCGCAGCGCGGCAATGTCTCAGTCCGTTCCGGTGGCCTGAAACATCCCCCCGTCCAGACCCATCCCGCCAAAGTCAGGCGCGGCGGCGCCGAAATCCTCTGCGGGCTGCGCGGCGTAGCCATGAACCGGGCCTGAGGCGGTCACTTGGGCCGAATCGGACAACCGGATCGCCCGCATACCGCGGTTCTGCCCCAGCCGCCCCTCAGCCACCCTGCGCCCATCACACCCCTCCAGACTGATCTGGTCTACCCCAGCCAGTGGCAGCGCCAGAACCATCCCCTCGGTCAGGTTCATAACCTCGCTCAGTGGCATGGTCAGACGTGACAAAACGGCCTCCAACCGACACTGCGCACCATTCACACGCTCGGCCATGGCGACCACAAACCCGCGTCCCTGATCGGTGGGCCCGGTCGACAGCTTGGCCACCGGGGACACCCCGCGCCCGGCAGCAGGCAGCGCCAACAGGATCTCGCCCGTACGCGCGCCCCCGGCGAGGGAAACCTCAGCCCGCAACACCTTGTAGGTGCAATCCTCCAGCAACAGACCCAAGGGGCGCGGGTCGTCCAGAAAACTGGCATAGCGAAACCCCCCGGCCCAAACCAGATCGGCCTCCTCGGCCAAGGCCAATTCCATTGCCCGCAGGGCGGCATCAATCATGCCGGCCACCATGGCGGCGTCAGTGCGTGTCGGCTTGCGCGCGGTCAGTTCCGTCGACTTGACCTTGCCGATCGTCTGCGCCTCGATGAACCCGGCCAGAACGGGGGGCGACAACACGATCATGCCCAACCCCTCGGCCGGACCATCCAGCACGGCGATCAACGATTGGGGAACGGGCAACTCCACCAGTTCGGCCAACGACCTGCGGTCCAGCGACATCGCCACGCAATCAACCGTGATCTTCAGCTTGTCCCGCGCCGCGCGCGCCATGGCCAAACGCCAGGCACGGTCCGCGCCCGGCCCGCCCTCGGCCACCTCGGCCCGCGCCGCCGGCACCTTGCGGCGCAAAATGCTTTGCCCCGGCTTTGCCATGCGCAATCCTTGCTGTCTTTGGGCCATCCTGTGGCCAAACCGGTTAGCAAATCATTGATTTCTGCCCCACCCCAAAACAAAAGACGCGCCCGAGGGTTGCCCCGGACGCGCCCCGTCATGCCGTCACCTGCTTACTTCAGCGCAATATCGGTGATCGCACTGGTCCATGCCCCGACGGGAGCCGCGGTGATCACCGGATCAGACCCGCCCGCCATCAGCGTCGCCACGGTCTTTTCGGCCGATGCCACATCCAGCGCACCGTTCGACCCCGCGGTCAGTTTGGCAATCTCGCCCATCATGCGTTTTTGGTGCACTTCGGTCTGCGCACCGGTTTCGTCGTTCTCCAGCACGATCATCGCCGCTTCATCGGGATTGGCTTCGGCATATTTCCACCCCTTCATCGAGGCGCGGACGAACTTGACCATCTTTTCGGCAAATGCCGGATCAGCCAGCTTGTCCTCCAGAACGTACAAACCGTCCTCCAGCGTGGCGACACCCATATCCTGATACTTGAACGTCACCAACTGCTCGGGCGTGATGCCCGCATCAATGACCTGCCAGTATTCGTTATAGGTCATGGTCGAAATGCACGCCGCCTGCTTTTGCAGCAGCGGATCGACGTTAAAGCCCTGCTTCAACACCGTCACACCGCCCGCAGAACCGTCAGTGGCCAGACCCAGCTGCGACATCCACGACAAGAACGGATATTCATTGCCATAAAACCAGACGCCCAGCGTCTTGTCGGCAAAGTCTGCCGGGGCCTTGATCCCTGTCTCCGCCAGACAGGTCAACATCATGCCCGACGATGCAAAGGGCTGCGCGATGTTGACCAATGGCAGACCCTTTTCCCGCGCGGCCAGCGCCGACGGCATCCAGTCAACCACAACATCCGCACCACCGCCCGCAATCACCTGGCTCGGCGCAATATCCGGGCCGCCCGGCAGAATGGTGACATTCAGCCCCTCTTCCTCGTAAAACCCCTTGGCCGCCGCCACATAATAGCCCGCGAACTGGGCCTGCGTGACCCATTTCAACTGCAGCGTCACATCCTCGGCCTGGGCAGTACTTGCCAGCATGGTCAGCGCCACACCCAACATCAGCTTCTTCATCATCAACCTCCAAGTTGACCCATGGGGGCTGCCACCGCGGCGCCCCTCTCTCTTCACTTCACACGCTGCGACGGGTGCCAGAACGTCACCCCCCGCTCGATCATCGCCACGGCTCCATAAAACGCCGATCCAGCCAACGCCGCCACAGCAATCTCTGCCCAAACCATATCAAGGCCCAGCTTTCCCACCTCGGTAGAGATGCGAAACCCCATGCCAACGATCGGGCTGCCGAAAAATTCCGCAACAATCGCACCAATCAGGGCCAGCGTTGTCGCAATTTTCAGCCCGTTGAATATAAAGGGCATCGCCGCAGGCAGGCGCAATTTGAACAACCCCTGCCAGTAACTCGCCCCCCAGGTCGCCATCAGGTCGCGCTGCATCCGCTCGGATGCAGCCAACCCCGCCACCGTGTTCACCAATACCGGAAAGAACACCATGACCACCACCACCGCGGCCTTGCTGTGCCAATCAAAGCCAAACCACATGACCAAAATCGGCGCGATGCCGACAATGGGCAGGGCGGCCACGAAATTGCCGATGGGCAGCAGCCCGCGCTGCAAGAACGGGCTGCGATCAATCGCAATGGCGGTCACGACAGCCGCACCGCAGCCCATCGCATATCCCGTCAACGCCCCCATGACAAAGGTCTGCCAGAAATCCTGTGCCAACAGGTCCATGCTGCCCAGGATCCGCGCCCAGATCGCCGTCGGCGGCGGCAGGATCACCCCCGGCACCTCCAGCCCACGCACCACAAACTCCCAAACCAGCAGCAACGTGATGCCAAACACTGCAGGCACCACCATCCGCCCCGGCCAAGACCGCACCAGCGCCGAATGTGACAACCCTACGTTAAGGCTCCACGCCCCCAACCAGACCACAAGCGCAGCCCCCAGCCAGATCATGCCATCCCCATCCGTTTCAGGGTCATACGCTCGACCACGCCCACAATCATCACCAACCCCGCCGCCACCATCGCCGCCGCAAACAACGCCGCCCAGATCTGAATGGTCTGGCCATAATAACTGCCCGACAACAGCCGCGCCCCCAAACCCGCCACCGCCCCTGTCGGCATCTCACCCACAATCGCCCCAACCAGCGACGCCGCAATGCCCACCTTCAAACTGGCAAAAAGGTAAGGCATCGACGACGGTAACCGCAATTTCCAGAACATCTGGGCGCGGCTGGCATTCCAGGTCGCCAATTGGTCCAACTGCATCGCATCCGGACTGCGCAACCCCTTGACCATGCCCACCAGCACCGGAAAAAACGACAAAAAGGCCGAAATGATCGCCTTCGGCACCAACCCCTGGACGCCAACCGACGACAAAACCACAATGATCATCGGCGCAACCGCCAGGATCGGCACGGTCTGACTGGCAATCGCCCAAGGCATGACCGACATGTCCATCGCCTTGTTGTGGATGATCCCCACCGCCAGCAGAATGCCAAATCCGGTGCCCATCACAAACCCCAAAAGCGTGGCCGAAATCGTGATCCACCCATGATAGACCAGCGACTTCTTCGACGTCACCGCCATCCCCACGGTCGATTTGGCAAGCTCGGCAAACACCTGATGCGGAACGGGCAAAACAGGCCGCTCCTGCACCATGGTCTCGCCCACCATTTGCCCGAAACTGACCTCAACCCCCGCCCGCGCTGCCTGATCATAAACCCACTGCGCATTCATCCAGACCGCCGCCGCATACCACAGCGCCACAATCACCGCCAAAACCGTCAGCACAGGGCCAAGACTACGCATCGCGCCCCCCATCCCCGCTGCCAAAATATCCCACGGGGGCAGCGGTCTTGCCCCCGTGGCAAGGCCGCCTGGGGGTGTGAAACCCCCAGTCCCCGGTCGGGCCCAGGCTCACGCCGCCGCCCCCTGCGGCCAGACAATCATGCCCACCGCCACCACGCCCAACGCCAGCCCCGCGATCTGCAAACTCGACGGACGCTCGCCAAACCACACAAACGCCATCGCCGTGATCGCGATCAACTGAAATATCAGTGACAACGCAATGGCCAACCCCAACCCGTTCTCCCGCATGACCCGCACCATCAGCCAGTTGCCCAGACAAAACAGCGCCAGCGCCCCCACCAAAACCCAAGGTCCGCCCTTCTGGGCATAGGTCTTCAACGTCGCATTGGCCACCATGAATACCACCGTCGACCCCGCCAGACAGGCCAGCACCACCCCGTTCATTTCCGCCCCCCCTGCCAATCATAGGTCGGCGTCAGCGTGACACCGTCGCCAACAACGGCATCCCGCACCATCACCCCAACCGCACTTGTCCCCGCAGGGTCACTGGCTACCGGACGAAACTGCAAATCCATCTGCAACGGCACAAACCGCCCCGTCGCATCCGACAACCTACCCTCATAACAGGGCTTGTCCGCAATAACGTTGGCCGAATTCTCCGCATTGGCATCCATGAAATAGGCGGTGCAAAACAGCCTGACCTCCCGGTCCGCCGCATCTTCACGACCAAAAAACGATACCTCTGCCCGCAGAACCTGCACCGTGTCCACCTGCCCGGCCAGATTGCCCTTGGCGTCCAATATCCTGACCCGGATCGACAAATCCTCATCCAGCTTCAACCACGACTCCGGAACCGGGGGATTTGGCCCCAAACCATAGGCGTCCACCTCGGTCAGCGCCCCGGCCAACCCCGCCCAGCCAACCAAGGCAACGGCAGCCCAAACCCTATTCATCGCCATGCCCCGCCCTCAAGCCTTCCCGTACCCGATGCGCAATCTCGATAAACTCCCGACTGTCGCGAATGTCCAACGGGCGCTCGCGCGGCAGGGGGCTGTCGATGATGTCGGTAATCCGGCCCGGACGCGGGCTCATCACCACGATCTTGGTCGACAGATACACCGCCTCGGGGATCGAATGGGTGACAAAACAAATCGTCTTGCCCGTCCGCGCCCACAGCTTCAACAACTCCTCGTTCAGCCGGTCGCGCACAATCTCGTCCAAGGCACCAAACGGCTCATCCATCAACAGAATATCCGCATCAAACGCCAACGCCCGCGCAATGCTGGCCCGCTGCTGCATCCCCCCCGACAATTGCCAGGGGAACTTGCGGCCAAAACCGGACAGTTCGACCAACTCCAGCACCCGGTCCACCCGCACAGCCTGCTCCGCCTTGGAAAACCCCATGATTTCAAGCGGAAGTGCGACGTTCTTCGCAATCGTCCGCCACGGATAAAGCCCCGCCGCCTGAAAGACATAGCCATAGGCGCGCTTGCGTCTCGCCTCATCCGGGCTCAGGCCATTGACCGTCAATGTACCCCCCGTCGGATGCTCCAACGCTGCAATCGCCCGCAGAAAAGTCGTTTTACCACAACCACTTGGCCCGATAAACGACACAAACTCCCCACGCCCGACCGCCAGATTGACATCCTTCAACGCCTGCACCGGCCCGTCCCCGGTCTCAAACACCAGATTGACACCCTTGGCTTCGATCACGGCTTGGTTCATCGTATCTTTCATCCAATCCAGCCCACATTCCCAAGGGACGCACGATGGAAATCACCGCCGGCGCCATCCTCTCCATCCCCGCCGACACGCCCCACCTGCCCTACAACCCCGGTCCGGGGCCCGCCACCGCCGTGATCCCCCGCACCGACCCGCACCAACAGGATAGCGTGGTCCCGCTGCCGCAGTTGCAGGCTCTGGTTCCCTGACCGCATCACCTTATCCCCAGACAAATTTGCGCAGTCACACCCGCTTCACATCCCCGTCGCAGAACAGGCGCACCCTCGCTATCACCCAACCGGGTCACAAAACAGGGAGCACGCCAATGACCACCAATGACATGATGGCCGACATCACCGCCAAGCTGGAAAACGCGATGGACGCGGTCAAGGAAACCGTCGCCACCGCCGCCGACACCTTGGCGGATCTGGTTGGCCTGACCGACCCCGAAGCTGCGGACAACGTCGCCGAAACCATGCCGGCAGAAGTTGCGGACGCCGAAGACGATGCCGCCCCATCGGATGACGACATGGACGACGAAGACGAAGAAGTAGAAGAAGCCGACGATGGAGAAGCCGACGAAGAAGCTGACGAAGAAACCACTTCTGCCTGACCCCAGCCACTGCCCGCCGCGCCCCGTTGCGGGCGCGGCCATCGCCAAATCCCGCTCCACCTAAACCCCCGTCACTGGCACACCCGACCGCGCCACCGGACGCGGGGCCGTCAACTCTTTCCACGCGCTGAGGGATCGGTTGACCGCAGGCCGCGCCTCACGGGCCACGAACTGACCATGCCCCTCCTGCGTCTTGATCGCGCCATCGTCAATCGCCACATGACCACGGGTCAGGGTATAGCGTGGCAAACCCTTGACAGCTTTGCCTTCGAACACATTGTAATCAATGGCAGATTGCTGCGCGCCCGCCGTGATGACCTTCTCCTTCATCGGGTCCCAGACCACCAGATCGGCATCCGCCCCCACCAGAACCGCGCCCTTTTTCGGATAGCAATTCAATATCTTGGCGATGTTTGTTGATGTGACCGCCACAAACTCGTTCATCGTCAGCCGCCCCGTCGCCACGCCATGCGTCCACAGCATCGGCATCCGGTCCTCCAACCCCCCGGTTCCGTTCGGGATTTTCGAAAAGTTGCCAACCCCGAACCGCTTTTGCGCCGTGGTAAAGGCACAGTGATCCGTCGCAACCACCGACAAGCTACCGCTTTGCAACCCGGCCCACAGGCTATCTTGATGCTTCTTGTCGCGGAACGGCGGCGACATCACCCGCCGCGCGGCATGGTCCCAATCGGCATGGAAATACTCGCTTTCATCCAGCGTCAGGTGCTGGATTAGCGGCTCGCCCCAGACCCGTTTGCCCTGCATCCGCGCCCGCCGAATGGCCTCGTGCGCCTCCTCGCAGGACGTATGCACCACATACAGCGGCACCCCCGCCATATCGGCAATCATGATCGCCCGGTTGGTCGCCTCCCCCTCCACCTGAGGTGGCCGCGAATAGGCATGCGCCTCCGGCCCGGTGTTGCCCGCCGCCAGCAACTGCGCCGTCAGTTCCGCCACCACATCGCCATTCTCGGCATGGACCATGGCCAACCCGCCCAGATCGCCAACCCGTTTGAACGACTGATACATCTCATCATCGT
Source organism: Rhodobacterales bacterium (assembly GCA_031384005.1). Classification (GTDB taxonomy): domain Bacteria; phylum Pseudomonadota; class Alphaproteobacteria; order Rhodobacterales; family Rhodobacteraceae; genus Stagnihabitans. The sequence continues at coordinate 25,834 of JANNAF010000113.1, forward strand.
TGACCATCAACGCGCCCTTGTAGGCCATGAAATGCTTGAAACTGGTCATGCCCGCCTTGACCGACAATTCCATGTCGTCAAACACCTTCTGGCCCCACCACGTCACCGCCATATGGTAAGAATAGTCACAATTCGCCCGCCCCGACTTGTTGTGCCACATCTGGGCCGCATCCATCAGCCCCTGCCCCTGCCCCGGCAAGACAAAGTCCACCACAATCGTCGTCCCACCCGACAACGCCGCCCGCGTCCCGCTTTCAAAATCATCCGCCGAATATGTCCCCATGAACGGCATCTCCAGATGCGTATGCGGATCAATTCCCCCCGGCATGACATAGCAGCCCGTGGCGTCGAGTTCGGTCCCGCCCTTCAGGTTCTGACCGATCTCGGTAATCACCCCGCCTTCGATCCGGACATCCGCCTTGTAGGTCAGGTCAGCGGTGACGATGGTGCCGTTCTTAATGATTGTGGTCATGGGTCAAGTCTCCTTGATTTGGTCAAG
>JANNAF010000242.1:0-19368 GCA_031384005.1 Rhodobacterales bacterium
TGGGGGTGGAAAACCCCCGCGACGGTCCATGCAGCAAACCGCCGCATGACACCTCAGCCCAAATGGCGCCCCGCGCTCTGGATGGTGCTGGGCGGTGCGCTGCTCGCCACACTCGCCTTTTCCTTCGCGGGCCTCATTGCGCTGCGCTACCTTGGCCCGGAATTCGGCTTTCGCCGCTCTGCCGTGGCTCTGGCCCTGCTGATCGGCGCTGCCACCTTTGTGGTTGGCGCGCTCCTCGCCCGCCTGCTGCTGCGCCCGATCACCACCCTGTCGCATCAGGCGACCGACCTGCGCCGCAACCCACAACTTGCCATCGCCCCCCTGCCTCACCACGGCACCCGCGAACTGGGCGACCTTGCCCACAGCATCACAACCATGGCCGCCGCCCTGCAAAACCGCGAGGCATCCATCCGCAGCTTCACCGACCATGTGACACACGAGCTGAAAACCCCCGTCACCGCCATCCGCGCCGCCGCCGAACTGCTGTCAGACGGGGCGCTGTCGGCCCCCGACCAGCGCCTTGTGACGCAAATCCTTGGCGCCACCACCCAGATGCAAACCCAGCTGGAGGCGCTGCGCCGCGTCACCGCCGCCCGTGAACCCGGCCACCACGGCACCAGCACCCTTGGCACTGTGCTGCCCGATCTGACCTCCTTGTACCCCAGCCTGACCCTGAAGGTTCACAGCCCCGACACCGCGATCCCCCTCGCCCCGTCCGGGCTGCGGATCGTCCTGACCCACCTGCTCGGCAACGCCGCCCAACATGGCGCAACCCGTGTGACGCTGGACGCCACCACCCCGCTGACGCTGACCGTGCATGACAACGGCACCGGCATCTCTGCCGGCAACCGGGCGCAGATCTTCACCCCGTTCTTCACCACCCGCCGCGAGACGGGCGGCACCGGCATGGGCCTGACCATCACGCAAAACCTGCTGCATGCCCATACCGCCGACATCACCCTGACTCCCGGCACCACCGGCACCGCCGGGGCCACCTTTACCCTGACATTCAATGCCTAGGGCGGAGTTCACCCCGCCTCTCCCGTCGGGCAAACCTTGCCAAAATGGTTAACGGCGAAATCCAACAGACTGATATCGTTCAGTTTGCCAATCTGCCCACATGTGGGACGCTACCCATGCGCCACCCGTGGCCGCCCCGAGGCTGTCGCCGTCACCATGGCCTCGATGAACATTGTCCGCCCCTCAACCTCGGCCTCCCGGATATCGCGCGACACCACCACCCGCACATCCTCGGCCCCCGCCGCCTTCGCCCGCTCAGACGCCTCGGCGACCACCGCCGCCTCCAGCGCGGCCAACGCCTCATCGCGCAGCCTGAAACTTTGCAGGCCGGAACTCAGATGCGCGGTAAAGCGCCCCTCGCCCGGCGAGGATACCAACCCCGAAGCCCGCTGCGACACCTGCCCGACCACCGCCCCGATCGCATTGGCGACACCGGCATGTTCCGGCAGGATCATCGTACAGCCCAACCGCTCCCCGACCGCACCGTAATAGGACGCGGCCGATGCGCCAAGGCCGATCACCGGCACCCCCAGCCGCAATGTGACCTCCACCACCCCCCGATGCCGCGCCATCCCGACCCGCGTCAACTCATGGCGGGCAAGTGCAGCGGCATCGCCCTCGATCCCGCGGTCCTCGTCAAAGGCCGCCTCCAGCAGACACTCCACCGTCTGCTCGGTGACCTGATCCACAATCCTCTGCGCCAACGTGGCGGCATCCGGTGCAAACCGGTCCCCCGCCCCATTGCGCCGCTTGCCAAGCAGACGCACCGCCTTCTCCGCCGCCACGCCATCCCACGCGTCCAGCCGCCCAAGGACGTGACTGGCATCCGACGGCGTCACCCCCGCAATCATCACCAACCCCCGCGCCACCAACCGCTCCATCGCCGCCACCTCCAGACGTGAGGTCAGCGCCGAACCCACCGGCATCGGCCGCACCACCCGCGCCAACACCGCCACCTCCCGCGTCGTCAGTCCCCCGGTCTGTGCCACGCTCAAATTGGCCATCGGCACCACAAACCGCCCGTCAAACTCGCCCACCGCATCGGCACTCAACGCCCGGTCCAGCGTGGCATGCACCAATTCCGGATGATCCACAGCCAATAACGACACCGGGATCAACCGACGCGGCCCCAGCCGCAATCCACCCACCAGACCCTCCGTCTTCAGATGAACCTCACTGTCCCCCCCCAACCCCGTGGTCCGCATCGCCACCGCCTCGACCATGGTGCGAAAACCACCCACCCGCGCGCCCTGCGGGTCGATCTCGGGCAAACCGCCGCGCAGCAGGGCCACATCCGTCGTGGTCCCGCCTATATCGGACACCAGGGCATCCGCCGCCCCGGTCAACCAACGCGCACCGACAATGCTGGCGGCAGGGCCCGACAGGATCGTTTCAATCGGCCGCTCCCGCACCATCGCGGCAGAAATCAATGCGCCATCCCCACGCACAACCATCAGCGGGGCAGTAATTCCAACTGCCACCAAATGCCGCTCACAAGCCGCGACCAGCCGGTCGATCATCCCGATCAGCCGGGCATTCAAAACGGCGGTCAACGCCCGCTTTGGCCCGTTCAACTGGGCTGACAGCTCATGCGAACAGGTCACCGGCCGCCCCGTGACGCGCCGCACCATATCGCGGGCCGCAATCTCATGCGCCGGGTTGCGTGTGCCAAACCGGGCGGCCACGGCAAACCCCATGACCTGATCGCGCAACTCAGCAACCTGGCGCTCCAGCGCGCCCAGATCCAGCGGCGCCGCCTCGGTCCCGGCATGGGTGTGACCACCGTCCGCCAGAATGACCGGATCGCCCTTCAACGCCTCGGTCAACCCGCCACGCTCCAGATCGCCGGGATCAAAGCCGATGAAAATCAACGCAACACGCCCACCCTGGCCCTCGACCAGCGCATTGGTGGCAAGGGTCGTGGACAGCGACACCAACGAGACCTGCCCCGCCGCGATGCCCGCCCCGGCCAAGGCGGCATCCACCGCCCGCCCGATCCCCAGCGCAAGATCACCGCGGGTGGTCAGTGACTTTGCCGATCCGATGACCGTGTCAGCCGCCTCATCCAGAATGACAGCATCCGTATAGGTGCCCCCAGTATCGACCCCCAGAAAATAACCCATCGCGCGCTGCCCCTTGCTCTTTGTCCCGACATAGGACGCGCCGCGCCCAAGGTCACGCCCTTCCGCGACGTTTCAGGTCAAAGCGCGGCACAGGGCCCAGATGGGCAAACCGGGTTTCCGGAGGCCGGAAACCCGAACTGCCCATCCTACAAGAGGGGACCGGGACTTGTAGGATGGGCAGTTCGGGTTTTCCCTTTGGGAAAAGTCGGTTTGCCCATCGCCCTTACCGCCGCCGTCGCAGATAGGCTGGCGGTATCCGCAGCATCGCCCGATACTTGGCCACGGTGCGCCGCGCGACGGGTGCCCCCCCCTCGCCCAACATGGCTGCAATCGCGTCATCCGACAGGGGGGCCGCCTTGTCCTCCGCCGCCACCAAATCGCCAAGCCGCGCCCGCACAGCGCCGGCTGACACCTCGCCAGACCCGCTGCTGAACATCAAACGCAGCCACCATGTCCCATGCGGCGTGTCCACCGATGTCCCGGCAACCACCCGACTGACCGTGCTTTCATGCAGGGCCAGCGCCTCGGCCACCTGTGCCATCGTCATGGGCACCAGCGCCACCGCACCCTCGGCCAGGGCGCGGACCTGTCGCTGCAACACCTCGCGTCCCACGCGCAACAAGGTCGTATTGCGCGCCTCGACCATGCGCTGCACGGCTTTGGCGGCGGCCATCGCGGCAGCCTTCCCCGGCACCACCGCCAACCCAGGCAGGCTTGAGCGATTCATCGTCACCTCCCACCCCGCACCCCTCACCCGCGCCACCAGATCGGGCTCGCGCGGGCGGGCAACGGCCAGACTGTCAAACTCGGTCCCCGGCTTGGGGTTCATCGCCCGTATCAGACGAAACCGCTGGCCGATCTCGGCCTCACCCACCCCGGCCAGATGTGCCAACCGCGCCAGATCCCCCGCTGCCAGCAGATCCAGATGCCCCAGCACCACGTCCATCACGGCATCATGGCTGCCCTCCTCCTGCGCCTGCAACCGCAGACATTCCGCCAAATCCCGCGCGAACAGACCAGCCGGTTCGATTTCCTGCAGCCGGTACAAAACCGCCACCACCTCGGCCACCGTCACACCAAGGGCCGTGGCCATCACGCCCAAAGGCTGACCCAACCAGCCCGAGGGTTCCAACGCCTCGGCCAACGCCAGTGCAATGCGCCGCTCCCTGGGGTCGGTCACCCGCCGGTCGATCTGCGCCACAACATGGGCCATCAAACTGGGCCCCGCGCTGGCCTGCTCCCCCCCACCCTCGCGCGGGGCAAAAACCGGGGCCCAGCGCGGCAACCATTCGGCTGACATGGGCGGCGGCGTCAGCTTCAGACTGGGATTTTCGGCCGCCTGCTCTTCCAGATACCGCGTCAAGCCCGCCGCGTCAGAACGCAGCAACCGGATCGCCGCATGCAACCCAAGGTTCAGCTGCAGACGTTGGCTCTGGGTGACGGTGATGCGCGGGCTCTGGCTCATCCTGCGACACTGAACCAGCCCCGCCGCCCATGCAACGCCCCTCGCCTTCACCCGGCCCATGGCTTAGGGATACCGCGTCCGTTCAAAGGCGATTTATGCAGCAGCCCCCCTATCCCCTTGTGGCCGACCTTGTGCTGATCGGCGGTGGCCATGCCCATGCGCTTGTCGCGCGGATGTGGGGCATGGCACCCATGCCGGGTGTCCGCCTTACACTGGTCAACCCCCATCCGGTCGCCCCCTATACCGGCATGCTGCCCGGCCATATCGCAGGCCACTACAGCCGCGCCGACATGATGATCGACCTTGTCCGCCTTGCCCGTTTCGCCGGGGCAAGGCTGATCCTTGACCGCGCCACCGCCATCGACCGCACCGCGCGCCTTGTGCATTTCGCCAACCGCCCGCCGCTGGCCTATGACGTCGCCTCACTTGACATCGGCATCACCTCCGATCTGCCCGACGTGCCCGGCTTTGCCCTGCACTCTGTGTCCGCCAAACCGCTGGGCACCTATGCCGCAGCGTGGCAGACGTTCGTGACACAGGCCCCCGCCGCGCCCAGCCTGATCGTGGTCGGCGGCGGGGTGGGCGGCATCGAACTGGCCCTTGCCTCGGCCCACCGCCTGCGCACAGCAGGCAAAACCCCCACCGTCACCGTGCTGGAGGCCGGCGCAACCGCCCTGCCCACCCTCACCCCCAAGGCCCGCGCCCGCCTGCTGGCCGCCGCCGCCGCCTTGGGCGTTACCCTGCGCCTGAACGCCCGCCCCACCAGCGCCAGCGCGGGCCATGTCACATTGGCCGACGGCACCGCCCTGCCCTCGGACTTTACCCTCACCGTCACCGGCGCACGCCCCCACCCCTGGCTTGCCACCACCGGACTGACGCTGCAGGCCGGGTTCCTGTGCACCGGCCCCACCCTGCAAACCAGCGACCCGCAGATCTTTGCCGCCGGCGACTGCGCCCACCTGACCGCCTCACCCCGCCCAAAGGCCGGGGTCTTTGCCGTCCGCGCGGCCCCGATCCTGTCGCATAACCTGCGCGCGGCGCTGTCCGGAACCGCCCTCAAATCCTTCACCCCGCAGGGCGACTACCTCAAACTCATCTCGCTGGGTGGCACCTCGGCACTGGCCGAAAAATGGGGCCGATCCTTCGCCGGACCATGGCTGTGGCGGGTCAAAGACAACATCGACACCCGCTTCATGGCACAGTTCGCCACCTTCCCGACCATGCCGGGGCCAATTCCGCCCCCCGGCGCCCCCCCGGCCCTGATCCAGGCCCTCGGTGACCAACCGCTTTGCGGCGGCTGCGGCGCCAAGGTCGGACCCGGAACCCTGTCGGCCAGCCTCGCGGCACTGCCCCGCCCAACCCGTCCCGATGTGATCGCCGGAACCGGCGACGACGCCGCCCAACTGCGCCACGGCAGCGCAGTGCAGGTGATCACCACAGACCATTTGCGCGCCTTCACCCATGACCCCCACCTGATGGCCCGCATCGCGGCCACCCATGCCTTGGGCGATATCTGGGCGATGGGGGCCAAACCACAGGTCGCCCTGTCGCAAATCACCCTGCCCCGCCTGTCGCCAGACCTGCAATCGCGCCTGCTGGCCGACATCTTGCAGGCCGCGGCGACCGTGTTCACCGCCGCCGGGGCCGATATCGTCGGTGGCCACACCTCGATCGGTGACGAATTGACGATCGGCTTCACCGTCACCGGCCTGACCGACAGCCCGATCGCCAAATCCGGCGCCAAACCCGGTGACGCGCTGATCCTCACCAAACCCCTGGGGACGGGAACGATCATGGCCGCCGAAATGGCCATGGCCCGCTTGCCCGAAATGGTGCGGCCCGAAATGGTTGGGCCCGAAATGGTTGGGCCCAACCTGATGCTGGGCGAAATCGTCGCTGCCGCCCATGCGTCGATGACGCTGCCGCAAGGTCCGGCATCGGCCCTCCTTGCCCCCCATGCCCATGCCATGACCGATGTCACCGGCTTCGGCCTCGCCGGCCACCTGATGGAGATGCTGGAGGCATCCCGCTGCGCCGCCACCCTGATCCTGTCAGCAATCCCAACCCTGCCGGGTGCCACCGCCCTTGCACAGACACACCCCTCCAGCATCGCACCCGCCAACCGCGCCGCCCTGATTGGCCGCGTCACCGGCCAACCCGGACCGGTGACAGCCCTGCTTTATGATCCGCAAACCGGTGGTGGCCTGCTGGCCGCCGTCCCCGCCGACCTCGCCGCGACCCTGTTGACCCAACTGCGCCAAACCGACCCCGACGCCGCCATCATCGGCCATATCACCGCTGGCCCGCCACAGATCCGCACAACCCCCTGATTTGCTCCTTTTGAAATACTCCCGCCGGAGGCCCCGGCCTCAACGCGGGATACGGCCAACCTGCTGCGCCACTGCCACCGCCAGATCGTCCAACTCCACCTCACCCAAACCCGCCACACGCAGCTCAACCAGCGGCACCGCCATCCGCTCGCGGTGCGTGTCATAGCGCGGATCATAATGCAGCTGCATCAGACTGGCGGCCAGTTTCGTGTATTCCCCCGCCCCGGCCATGGCCCGCCATGCATCGACCTGCTCATGCGAATGGCCCATCCGCAACAACTCGATCACACCCGCCAACCGCCCGGCATCCTCGACCATATCGGCATAGGCCCGCGTCAGATAGTCGGCCCGCGCGGCCAAGGGGGCGGCAATCGCGACACGCGGGGCCGCCAGCATGGCTTTCCACAACTGCGGTGGCACCCGGCAATCGCCAACCTTGCTGCTCTCAGCCTCAACCACCACGGGCCGCGCCGGATCCAGCCGCGCCATCTCCATCGCCAAGGCCACCTCAAACGCCTTTTGCGACGGCTGTCCGCCCGGCATATGGCCAAACAATGACCCGCGATGGCGTGCCAGCCCCTCCAAATCGATCACCTGCACACCCAAACCGGGCAGCCGCTTTAACACATCGGTCTTGGCCGACCCGGTATTGCCGTCCAGCACCACGACAGGACTGGCCACCGGCATGTCATACAGCGCCTGCACCACTAAGGCGCGCCACGCCTTGTACCCGCCCGCAATCACATCGACCCGCCAGCCGATCTGGCCCAGAATCGACGCAAACGACCCCGACCGCTGCCCGCCGCGCCAACAATAAACCAACGGCTTCCACGCCCCCGATTTTTCGGCCAATGGCCCCTGCAGATGCAGCGACGCATTCTTGGCCACCAATGCCGCGCCAACCTTGCGCGCCCGGAATGGGCTGACCTGCTTATAAATCGTGCCAACCTCGGCCCGCTCGGCATCATCCAGAACCGGCAACGACAAGGCCCCCGGAATGTGATCCTCGGCATATTCCGCCGGGGCGCGCACATCAATGATGTCGTCAAACCCCAGGGCAAATATATCGGTCAGGTTGGTAAGGGTTATGGCCATCCCGCCCCCATATCAGGCCCCGCCATCCTGCACCACTTGTAGGATGGGCGATTCGCCCATCTTCGCCATGGATAAACCCGCGCACCTGCCCTACCATGCCCCAACCCCATCAAAGGCCCGCCCCATGATCACCGGTTCCTGCCACTGCGGCCAAGTCCGCTGGACCTTTAACGGCCGGCCCGACAGCGCCACCGCCTGCAATTGCACGGTCTGCCGCCGTTACGGTGTCCTGTGGGCCTATGATTATGAGGGCGAGGCAATCCATGTCACCGGCCCGACCCGCAGCTACATGACCGGCGACAAATCCATGGGCTTTCACTTTTGCGACACCTGCGCCTGTGTCGGCTATTGGCGCGCCCTGTCGCCGGACCAGGACGGCCGCCGCCGCATCGCCGTCAACCTGCGCCTTGCCGAACCACAGGACGTGGCCGATATCGCAATCGAACATTTCGACGGGTTGGAAAAGTTCGAGCGTCTGGGTCAGGATGGCCGCAAGGTCTGGGACATGTGGTTTTGATCCCTCAGCCACCCCGTCGCCGCAAATAAGGCAGCGCAAACAGATACAGCCCGCTCACCGCCATCAACAACAGCGGTGCCAACGGCAGATAGGTCAGCCATGCCGGTGGCGGCCCCTGCGTCATCGCCGCGAAATTGGCCAGCACGACCAGGGTGAAAAATATCGACAACACGCGGTGACCCTGCCGCATCCAATGGTCCCAGTTCATGCCTCGCCCTCCCGTTGGATTTCCAGCGCCAGAACCGCGTCCAGCCGGTCGAAAAACCGCGCCCAACCCTGCCGCGCCCCGCCGTATGCCTGCGCCTGATCCAACCGGAATCCCACCTGCTCCATCCGCAACAGGGTCCCGGTCGGCGTCGGGGTCAGCGTCCATGTCACCACGCTTTGCAGCCCATGGGCATCCCAGCTATAGGACAACGACCGCAACGGTTCGATTATGCGCACCTGACAGTCGATCGTCACATGGTCTGACGACAGGGTGAACCGCGCCCCGATCTGCGGCACAAAATCGGTTTTCATCAACCATTCCGCCATCAGATGCGGCTGGGTCAGCGCCCGCCAGATCCGTTCGGGCCCAAAGGGCAGATCACGCTCGACCACCACGGTCTTGATTTGCGCGCCAGTCATTGGTCCATCCGTTTCAACACCGCTTCCAGATCATCCAGCCGCGCCTCCCAAAAGCCCTGCATCTGACGCGTCCAGTCGGTCAGCGGCGCAAGTGCCGCGATCTGCGCCGAATAATGCGTCTGCCGGCCGGCATGCCGCCCCTGCACCAGCCCGGCCTGTTTCAAAACCAACAAATGCTTGGACACCACCGGTTGCGACACCCCGGCCTGCGCTGTCAGCGCCGCCACCGTCACCTCGCCCTCGCGGCACAGCCGTTCAAAAAGGGCGCGCCGGGTAGGGTCGGCCAAGGTCCGAAAGATCACATCCTGGGCCACCATCTTTTTCCATACCCCGCTGGCTATGGATTAATTCATAGCCGCGCAGCTATGGTTTTGTCAACCCGTCAGAACCCGGCCTCACACCGCGCCACCAGCGCCACCAGCATGGTGTCGCAACGTGCCATCTGCTCGACCGTCACGAATTCGTCGGGCTTGTGACCCTGCGCCATCGACCCCGGCCCGCAGATCACGGTGGGAATGCCCAACCGGGCGTCAAACAACCCGCCCTCGGTGCCAAAGGCCACCTTGATCGTGCCATTGGCCCCGATCAAACCCTTGACGAAATTGACCACCCCCGCATCAGACGGCGTACCCAGCCCCGGATAATCCCACAACCGTTCAACCCTGATCGCGACCTCGGGAAAGGCTCCGCGCAGCGGCGCACAAATGCCCTCGGCGGCGGCGCGCAGATGGTCGATCAACCCGGCCACATCCTCGCCCGCAAGCGACCTGATTTCAAAATCCACCACGGCCTGATTGGGCACGATATTGACCTGCACCCCGCCGTTCAGCTTGCCGACATGCAACGTGGTATAGGGCACGTCATAATCACCGTCCTGCAACCCCACCTCGGCAACCCGCACCTGCAAACCCCTGACGGCATTGACGAAATCGACCGCCAGATGCAACGCATTCAGCGCCATCGGGGCCAGTGCCGAATGGCCCTCACGCCCCGCACAGGTCGCGCGCAAGGCCACCTTGCCCTTGTGCCCCGTGGCCACCTGCATGCCCGTAGGCTCGCCCACGATGCAGAACCTTGGCCGCACCGGGGCGCTCTGCAACATGTCGATCAGACTGCGCACACCCATGCAGCCGATCTCCTCGTCATAAGACAGCGCCAGATGCAACGGCACCTGCAACGGCCGCCGCACCGCCCCCAACATCGCCGCAACCGCCGCCGCCACAAACCCCTTCATATCCGCCGTGCCGCGCCCGTACAGCCGCCCGTCGGCCTCGGTCAGGGCAAAGGGCGGATGGGTCCACGCCTGCCCCTCGACCGGGACGACATCGGTATGACCCGACAACATCACCCCCGGCACGCCCACAGGACCAACCGTCGCAAAAAGATTGGCCTTGCCCCCACCTGCATCGGGGATCAACACCGCGTCAATCCCGGCCGCCCGCAACAGCCCCTGCACATAGGTCATCAACCCGATGTTCGGCCGCGAACTGACCGTGTCAAAGGCAATCAAACGCTCCAGAATGTCGCGCGTGGGGCTATTCATCTTGTGATCCTCTTGTTCAGGCCAGATAACCTGATCCGACGCCAAAGCGAAAGCCACCGCCATGCTGACCCGCCTGATCCTGACCTTTGCGCTGACCGCCAGCCCCGTGCTGGCCGAAGGCAACCTTGACCCCGCCGCCCCGGCGCAGCCCGGTGCCGTGGCCCTGTACCTGCAGGCCCATACCCTGCACGGCCTTGGCCAAACCACCAAGGACCCGCTCTTGGTGCTGATGGCCGCCCGCATCCTGCGCGGCCTGTCGGTTTCGCCCGCCATCCGCACCCCCGACCCCGCCCCGCCCGAGGCCACAGCAGCCGAAATAATGGACCCGGCCACCCTGATAGCACTGGCCACCGCCCTGGACGCAGGCCAGAACTACACCGACCTGATCGAGGCGGTCAGCCGCGAAACCGGCCCCGCCCCGCGTGCCCTGCGCGCCTCGACCGCCACCCTGGCACCCGGCGAAACACAGGTCTGGACCCTGACGTTCTTTGGCGGAACCTACGGCGAACTGGCCATGGTCGGTCACGCAAACGGGAACCTTGACCTGCTTGTCAGCGACGACAAGGGCATTACGATCTGTCAGGATAACGGCAGCGGCGATACCGCCTTTTGCGGCTTTACCCCCGCAGAAAACGGCAGTTTCACCGTGACCGTAACCAATCCCGGCCCCACGCCGGATGGCTATATGCTGATCACGAATTGAGGGCACGATGCTGAACCGCCGCACCTTTCTTGCCACATCCGCCGCCGCGCTGACTCTGCCACGCCCCGGCTTTGCCGCGACCCCGGCCCTGACCGTCACCTCGCGCCAGATCGAGGTTCTGGGTCAGGCGGCCAAGGTTTACGGCATCACCAATGCCGCAGGCGGCCAGGGCCTGATGGCCCGGCAGGGCGACCGCTTTGCCGGGTCGGTGCTGAACGATACGGCCAGTGATCTGGTGCTGCATTGGCATGGCCAGACGCTGGCCACAAACACCGACGACCGCACCCGCCCGGATGGCGGGGCGCAGGCAGCCGGGACGTTGGATGCCTATGACTTTGCCCTGACGCCCGGCACCCACTGGATGCACAGCCATTCCCTGACCGAACAACAACTGCTGGCCGCCCCGATGGTGACCGTCGAGGCGGACGCCACCACGCCCGAGGCGACGGTGATGCTGCACGACTTCGCCTTTCGCAGCCCAGAGGAGATTTTGGCCGAACTGGGGTCATCGGGCATGCATGACATGGCCAGCATGGGCAAGGATGCGGCGGCAGACGGCGGCGAAGGGGCGGGCCATGACATGGGCGCGATGGCGATGCCTGCGATGGTCCATGCCAATGACGTGCGCTATGACGCGTTTTTGGCCAATGACCGTACCCTGTCCGACCCGCAGGTGATTGCCGTTGACCCCGGCCTGTTCCGCCTGCGGATCATCAACGGCGCCACGGCAACCGCGTTCTGGATCATGACGGGATTGCCGACCAAGTTGATCGCGACTGACGGGACAGCTTGTGTGCCGCTGGCAGGCCAGATGTTCCCGATCGCCCAGGGCCAGCGGCTGGACCTGTTGGTGACGATCCCGCCCGAGGGCGGGGCGTTTCCGGTGCTGGCACAGGTCGAATCCGCCCGGATGCGGACTGGCGTCATCCTTGCCACCCCTGGCGCGCAGATCGTCCGTGTGGCCGATCTGGCCGATGCTGACAGCCCGACGCTGGACCTGCGCCTTGATGCCGCACTGACCGCCGCCACCCAACCGCCCGCCCGCGCCGCGCAGATGTTCCATGTCGCACTGGGCATGAAGCCGGGCTATGTCTGGACGCTGGACACGCCCATGCCGCTGCAGGCGGCACTGGGCACCCGGATCGAGATGATGTTCATGAACCCCACGATGATGATGCATCCCATGCACCTGCATGGTCACCATTTTCAGGTGGTGGATGTGGGCATGGGCCGTTTTGCCGGACCGATGCGCGACACGGTGATCGTGCCGCCGGGCGGTATGGTGACCATCGCCGTCGATCTGGACAAGGCGGGCGCGTGGTTTCTGCACTGCCACCACCTGTACCACATGGCAGGCGGCATGATGACCACCCTGACCGTGGTGTGACCAAGATGGGCAAACCGTCTTTCCCGCAACGGGAAAGACGAACTGCCCATCCTACAAGGGGTCAAACCTTGCCAGTTGGTTAATTTCTGAAAACCAACCCATTGATTTTGCTATATATTAAAAAGTGTCCAGATCTGGACAGCCTCAACCCTCGTCAGGTCAGTCGTAAAACGGGTTCATCTGCGCGACGATCACCGCATTTTCGGCAAGGGCGCGTTCCATCAGCTTGCGCTCCTCGGCGTCAATCTCGTCGCCCGACTCCAACCGCTCCTCCAAGGTGCCATAGCCCGACACATCAAGCGGGGCGAGGTCGGCCTCCTTGAGAACGGCAACCGTTTCACGCACCGCCTCGGCCTCGTCGACGCCGCTGGCGTAAACGATCAGCGCCGCACCGGTCGCCTTGTCCGGCAACCCGTCGCCCGCCTTGCGGCCCACCTCGATCACCAAAGTGAACACCTGTTGCGGGCGCTTGACCTTGGCGGCCTTGGGTTCGGGGGGCGTGTCAGGGTCGGTCACGGTCACTCTCCGTTGATACCCCCGCTGGTTGACCGCTGGCGCAGGAATTGTCAACGCCCGGGGTCCTCTTGAACGGCCCTGATGCGATTAACCCGAAATCAAATTGTTGCAAGCACTGTCATGTTTGCGGGGTTTGGGGCGCGTGATGGCAGAGGCAGTGGAACTTCCGGTCGAAACCGACGTTGACCCCATGAAAATGGCCGAGGTCATGTTCGGTCAAGGCATCAAGGTCATCGACGCAAGTTACCTGGGCGACCCCCTGTCGGCGGGCATCTATTCGGACGCTGACAAATATGCCCCCGGTGTGGCCCCGTCGAACCACGGGGTGATCCTGTCCACGGGCTATGCCTCCAGCCTCACCAATGACAGGGGCGCCACAAACCAAAGCAGTTCCACCACCACCGATACCAAAGGCGTCGATGGCGATGAAATGCTGACCAAGATTGCCGGCAATACCACCTTTGACGGGGCAATCTTTTCGGCCAGATTCGTGCCGGACGGGTCTGTTTTGACCATGCAGATCACCTTTTCGTCCGAAGAATACATGGAATTTGCCGGGTCTGGCTTTAACGACGCCGTGGGCATCTGGGTGAATGGCGAAAAGGCGCAGTTGACCGTCGGTGACGGCGACATCTCGATCAACAATATCAACGCCTGGTCGAACAGCGGCCTTTACATCGACAATCCCGATGGTGCCCTGAACACCGAAATGGATGGGCTGACCATTACCCTGACCCTCAAGGCCAATGTCAATCCCGGTGAGGTCAACGACATCCGAATCGGAATCGCGGATGGCGGAGACGCCGGTTACGACAGCAACCTGATGATCGCCGCTGATTCGGTGCAAACCTCGGTCATCGCGGTGGACGACACATTCGCCATTGGCCGCGTTGAAACGACCGTGGTGAACCTGACCGGCAACGACAGCAATGCCGCCAAATCCGAATTGATCATCACCATGATCAACGGCGTTCCTGTCACCGCAGGTTCCGTGGTCACGCTGGCCAACGGGATCGTTGTCATGGTGAACGGTGACGGCACCATCACCATCGTAACCAATGGCGATCAGACCGCCGGTCCAGCCACCTTTTCCTATGAGGTGACCAATGGCGAAGGCATCAGTGACGTGGGCTTTGTCCATGGCCAGGTCGCCTGCTTTGTCGCGGGGGCACGCATCGTTACCGAACTTGGGCTGGTCGTGGTGCAATGTCTGGAACCAGGCGACCGTGTGCTGACCCTTGACCACGGCTTTCAGGTGCTGCGGTGGCGCGGCCAGCGCAGCATCGCGTCGCAGGGTTCCTTTGCCGCCGTGTCGATCCCGGCCGGAACCTTTGGCGATCATGGCGCCCTGCGCGTCTCACCGCAGCACCGTCTGCTGATCCGAGGGTGGCAGGCCGAGGTTTACTGTGGCGAGCCCGAAGTTCTGGTCAAAGCCCTGCACCTTGTCCGTGCGGGCCTGCTGCGTCAGGACCATTCCGGTGTGCCAGTCACCTATTGCCACCTGCTGTTTGACCACCACGAGATCATCAACGCCGAAGGGTTGTGGAGCGAGAGTTACCTGCCCGGCCCGGCCACTCTGGCCAGCCACGATGCTGAAACGCGCGCCGAACTGTTCGCGCTGTTCCCGGAATTGCAGCACAACCCGGTGGCCTATGGCCTCCCGGCTCGGCCACAGGCAGATGCCACCTCCGCCATGTTGCTGGGCCGTGGCTGGGCTTGAGGCAGACCGCAGGCCAGTTTCTGTATCTGGCCGCGCGATATCGCTGACATGCGTGATGGAACCGGCGCGCAAAAGGGCAAAGCCTGCGGTTGCGAAACCAAAGGAGGAGAGCATGTCCATCTCAACCCTTGTGCGTCTTTTATGTGCTGCCCAGATCGGCAGGGCCGCTGGCCCAGCCCCGGCCAATGCCGGCTTTCCGATTAGTTTCAGACCTGTTTGGTCGCCGCCGAACCAAAGGGTGCCACAGCCTTTGCCAGTGCAGCCTTTGCCAATGCAGCCTTTGCCAGTGCAGCCTTTGCCAATGCAGCCTTTGCCAGTGCAGCCTTTGCCAATGCAGGCTTTTCTAGTGCAGCTTTGGACGCCGACCCCAACAATGTCGTCACCCACTTTGCCATGGGAACGGCGCAATTTCGCGGCGCGGCCGAACATAGGCGACAGGGGCTGTGTGACCACGGGCTGGCGGCAAACGCCTTCGCCGACCCTGACACGCCAACCGTCACAAAAGCACCCTGCCTGACCCGCGCCAATCTGGCCCCTGATGGTCGTTGTCATGACCCAAGTGCGACCTATCAGATGGAAAACCCGACCAAGGAACATCTTGGGGCGCACAGGAAACAGGCCCGCTGCCATGCAGCCGAAAATGCGCGGCGTTTTGGCGGGATTGGCGATCTGGTGGCGTTGGTTCACCTGTTCCGCTGGCCGGTGGTCGCGCCTGCGCGGCTGTAAACGGCGCGTCAGCATTTGCTGAAAATGATCGCGTGAGCCGCGCGAACGGGGCATCGATCAGGGCCCAGACCGCCAACAATGCCGAATGGGTGCCGGGGCCAAAGCAGACCAGCCTGTCCCCGTGTGTGCGGGTGACACAGGACATCGTGAACCGCTGGGTGATGCTCTTGGATCAGACCGGGGCGGTGCTGGAGGGGCGGCGAACCGGGTTTTCATCGCCATGGCCCTTTGGGGCATGTGCATCGCTGCCCCCGTGATGCCCCACCGGGTCGCCGGCATCAGTGGCCCAAGGTCGCGTCCTGCGTTTCAGACCGTCGCGCCGTGTCAGTCGCGCAGCAACTCGTTGATCGCGGTCTTGCTTCGGGTCTGGGCGTCAACCTTTTTCACGATCACGGCACAGTACAGATTCACGCCCCCCTTGGCTGGCATCGAGCCTGCGACAACCACGGAATAGGGTGGCACCTCACCATAGGTGACCGCACCCGTCTCGCGGTCGACGATCTTGGTCGACTTGCCGATGAACACACCCATGCCCAGCACAGACCCCTCGCGGATGATGCAGCCTTCCACCACCTCGGACCGCGCCCCGATAAAGCAGTTGTCCTCGATGATCGTGGGGCCAGCCTGCATCGGCTCCAACACCCCACCAATCCCGACACCGCCCGACAGGTGGACATGCTTGCCGATCTGGGCGCAGCTGCCAACCGTGGCCCAGCCGTCAACCATCGACCCTTCGTCCACAAAGGCACCGACGTTCACAAAGGACGGCATCAGCACCACATTCTTGCCGATATAGGCCGAACGGCGGACGATGGACCCCGGCACGGCGCGGAAACCTGCGGCGCGCCACTGGCTCTCGCCCCAGCCTTCGAACTTGGACGGCACCTTGTCCCACCACGTCGCACCGCCATTGCCGCCAGGAATGACGGCCATGTCATTCAGGCGGAACGACAGCAGAACCGCCTTTTTCGCCCACTGGTTCACATGCCAATCATTACCGCGCTTTTCCGCCACCCGCAGCAGGCCCTTGTCCAGCGCCTCCAGCGTTGCCTCGACGGCGTCGCGGACCTCGCCTTTGGTGGTCAGGGACACGGCCTCGCGGCCTTCCCATGCGGCTTCGATAACGGGTTCAAGGGCGGCAAAGGACATGGCGGCGGCTCCTGCTTCAAGGTTGGCGGGGCTATAGCGGTTGGGGGGGCGTCATGCAATCATTTGAGGCGTCCAGATCTGGACACTTTTTTAAATTGAACAATTTCAATGCCTTGGCTTTTCAAAATTAATCCGGCGTTAGCAATCAGACGATCAGCAGGTCAGAGGCGGCCAATGTGGCGGCGGCGCTGATCTGCAAGACCAGCACCTCGCCGCCCGCCAAAGTGCCGTTGCCGTCCCAGATCAGATCGCTGAACCCCGCCGCGACGGCGGCGCGCAGGATGAATTGACCGCCCGCGCCCGAGGCTGTGTCCAGATGGAACAGGGCGGGGTCAAGCGGCCCTTTGGCGGGCGGGTCACCGAACAGGGCGGCCCTGGCCAGCCGGACCTGATCCTGGCCGGTCGCAAAATCACTGATCCGGTCGCCCAGATCGGCGGCAGCGTGGAACACGAACGCATCCGCCCCACGCCCGCCGGTCAGCCCGTCGCGGGCCGTCCCGCCGATCAGAACATCATCCCCCAAACCGCCGATCAACACATCACGCCCCGCCCCACCGTCCAACCGGTCGCGGCCCGCCATGCCCAGCGCCCGGTCCTGCCCGGCCAAGCCCTGAAACCTGTCGCGGCCGTGGCCCAGCGTGACATCATCAGCGGCATCGCCACCCACCACCTGCCACCGTTCAAACCCGGTCAGAACCGAGGCGAAACTGTCCACCGCCGCGCCGGTCAAACCCACGAACACCAATCCAACCGCCTGATCAGTATGGATCACGCGCAGCGTATCGGTGCCAGTCCCGCCATCCAGAACATTCGCGCCGCCCGTCCAGTAGGTCACCAGATCATCACCACCAAAGGCCTGCACCCGGTTCGCCCCGGCGGCGACGTCGATCACATCGTCCAGATTGCCACCACCCACGATATCGTCCCCGGCACCGCTGGACAGGGTCAGCACCTCGAACCGGGTATGGATCAGGGACTGGGTGCCCATCCGGGCCGTACCGCCAACCACAGCCCCGAACAGCGACACCTGAACCCCGTCACCCCCTTGACCAAGGCCGATCAGAACCAGCCGATCCACCCCCTCGCCACCGTAGGCCGAACCGCCCAGCGAGCGGTAGATCGTGACCCGGTCATTGCCCGCACCGCCATAGGACTGGTCTGGGTCGTCGCCGGTGAACAACGCATCATCGCCGTCCCCGCCATACAGATACCCCGCCAACGCCCCCGCCACCCCGCTGGAGACCAGCTGATCATTGCCGTCCCCGCCATACAAATGGTCCCCGCCAAAATAGCCAAAGACCGAATCATCCCCCGCCGCGCCATGAACCGTGTCGCGCCCGCCGTTCAGGATGATCCAGTCATCGCCGCCATAGGCGTGGACCAGATCGCGGTCCTGACTACTGGATAGGGTGTCATCATCGGCGGTGCCGGTTATCAGGTTGACGGGCATTGTGCTGGTCCTGTCGCTGGCGGTTCGTGGACAAAACTAGGGGCTGCGGTAACGGCAACAGGATACCTGCCCGGCCCCGATCCGCCAACCATTTTGTCGCAAGAGGGCCGCGCGGCGGGTGTTACCGTGGCCCGTGCCGTTCGACAAAGTCGATCATCTTGGGCAACAAGAACCGCTGGTCATAGCGTTTCAGGGCGGTCTGGCGGGCGGCCTGCCGGATCAGCGTGTATTTTTCGGGCTGCGCCAGCGCCTCGGTCAGTTTGGCGGACCAGCCTTTGACGTCCAGAAAATCGACCAGCGATCCGTTGACGCCGTCCTTGATCACCTCCTCGACCGGGGCGGTGCGGGAGCCTATCACATGGGCCCCCGCCGACATCGCCTCGATCATCGACCACGACAGAACGAACGGATAGGTCAGATAGGCATGGGCGCGCGACACCTGCATCAGGGCGGTGAACTGGTCATAGGGCACCTTGCCCATGAAATGCACCCGGCTCAGGTCCAACTGCTCGCGGACCTCATTCAAGATCAGCTCTTTCCAGCCCTTTTGGTCCTTGGGGGCCGCGCCATAGCTGACCTCGTCGCCGCCCACGATCACCACCTGGGCGTTGGGCCGGGCCGCCATAACCTCGGGCAGGGCGCGCATAAAGATGTGATAGCCGCGATAGGGCTCCAGATTGCGGTTGACGAAGGTCAGCACCTCGTCCCCCGGTTTCAGTTGGCGGCCATCGGCCAGGTTGAAACGGGCATCCGGATTGGGGGCCATCAGGTCGGTGTTCACCCCGTCGTGGATCACGTCAATCATGCGGCGCAGCGGTGCGGGATAGGTCGAGGCCTGCCATTCGGTGGGCGACAGCCCCGCATCGGCATGCAACAACGCCTGCCCCAGATGGCAGGCGCGGCCTTGGGCAATCATCACCTGATCAAAGGTGGGCGTCGAAAACTCGGGGTCAAAGCCGACATCGGCGCCGCGTCCCCGGTAATAGAACTCGGCATA
>JANNAF010000244.1:0-8672 GCA_031384005.1 Rhodobacterales bacterium
GCGCTGATCCGGCACAGGCGCCCGGCACCCTTGGCGGTCAGCGGGGTGGGGGTGTCGGTCATCGCAAGCGCCTTGACCCATTCGCCATCATCGGGGGCAAGCGGCGACTGGCTGCCCTTGGCCGCCATGCGGCTGTCGGAATGGCGAAAGATGCAAAAGTCAAAAGTCTGGCCATGCAGTTCGGTGATCAGGGTGGCGAAATCGGGCAAGAACAGATCGTCGCTGTCAAAATAGATCACATGGTCGCCCGTGACATGGGGCAGGGCGGCGTTGCGGGCGTGGCCTGCGCCGGCTTGGGTGTCATGGCGCAGCCACATCAGGCGCGGATCGGTCAGGGGGACGCTGTGTTGGGCAGGCGGGTCGGAGGCGTCGTCCGACACGATGATCTGGTGAAACACGCCCATCGCCAGCACCTGATCCAGCAGGCGGCGCAGGCCGGTGGGGTCGTTCCAGACTGGAATGACGAGGGTCAGCCTCATGCCACGAACAGCCCGAGGTTCAACAGGTGCAAATCCTGCGCCATGTGTTCAAACAGCAAGATCACCTCGCGCCGCGCCGGACCGCGCGGGACGGTGGCATCGCGGGTCAGGTCCAGCACATCGGTATGGGTGGTGGGTTCGGCATAGGCGACCACGGTTTTGCGGAAATAGCTGTCGACGGGGGTGCCATCCAATGTGGTGCGCAAGAGGATGCGAAAGGTGATGGCGCGCGGCGATTGCACGGCGCAGACCACGCCCAGCCATTGTTCGGATGGCAGACCCGACACGCCCAGATCCAGCGCAAGGCTGATCCAGCGCGGGTTGTCCTGCGGGTCAAGATGCAGTGACAACAAGGCACCGGGCGTCGACACCAGCCGTCCGCGCGGGGGGGCATTGGGGTCGGTGGTAAAGGTGATGCCGGGGACCAGCGGCACTTCGGCTGCAACGGGCAGGTCCAGCGTGGTGGCGCGCAGGCGTGCCAGCGCGTGATTGGCCCCGGCCTGAGGTCCGAAATTCAGGTTGTCGGGCATCCAAAACCTCGTCTTGTCACGGCGGGCGGGGCTGGGTGGTGGAAATACGGGCCCGGCGATGGGGTTGGGTATGCTCTGACCCTTTGCGCCTTGTCAATCGCAAGGGCAAATGTGGCGGGTCGTGCCGGGGCAACTGGTTGCTTTTGCCGCCCCCCTGTCGCAGAATGGCAGCGGGTGGTCGGTGCCGCGGATGCGCTTTGGCCAAACCTGATCGCCCCCGATTTGCCCCATTGAGGTTTTCTGTCTGATGTTCTTGCCCGAGTTTGACCTGCCGCAGGGCACCTTGATCCGAATCGGCGCAGGTGTTTCAGCTGAGATCGAGGGGCGGCTGCAAGGGGCACATGCGCCCGCGCGCATCATCCTGATCGAGCCCAATCCCGATCTGGCCAAGGCCTTGGCCACAAGGCTGGCCGCCTACCCGCAGGTCAATGTGCTGGCGGTGGCGATCGGGGCGCAGGCCGGGCAAGGGTCGTTGAACCTGTTCAGCAATCTGGCCCATGGCAGCCTGCAGGCTCCGCTGCCGGTGTTGTTTGATTTGTTGCCGGGGTTGCGATCGGTGGGGGCGGTGTCGGTTCCGGTGCAGACCATGGCGCAGGTGTTGGACGCCTTGGGGCCGTTGGCCCAGCCGGTGCATCTGGAACTGGACGCGCCGGGCGCCGAGGCGGAGGTGCTGGAGGGGTTGCGCCAGTCGGGCCATCTGGACCGGATCGACGTTCTGGATCTGCGCGTCGGGGCAGAACCGCTTTATGCCGGGCAATCCACCGCCGATGCGCTGCGCGCAATCGTGCAGGCCGCCGGGTTCGATTTGACGCTGACCATGGCTGACGACCCTGACTGGCCGGAATACCGCCTGACCATCGACCGGGCCCGCCGCGAGATGGAGCGCCGTTTGGCCAATCTGACCGCGCAGAATGCCGACGCCTTGACCCAGATTTCCCATCTGCGGGCCGAGGCCGAGGTCCGCGCCCACCGCTTGGCCGACCTTGAGCGGGCCCAGGACAGCACTGTGACTTGGGGCCGTGAACAGGAATGGCTGGCGGGCGAACGCGCCGCCCGCATCACCGAGTTGGAACAGGCGCTGGACAACACAAGGGCATGGGGCCAGTCCAACGAGGCGCAGTTGCACGACCGTCAGGCCCGCGTGCAACAGGTCGAGGCCGAGGTGGCCGCTCTGAGCCATCAGGCCGATCACGACCGCGCCCGAAACGCGGCGCAGGCGCAGGTTTTGGCGGCCAAGGACACCGCTTTGGGCGAAGTGGAAACCGCGCTGGCCGCCGCGAAAGAGTTGCTGGACGCAAAAGGCAAAGCCAAAGCCGAGGCCGAAGCCGCCTTGGCCGAGGCCGTAGCCGGACAGACCGTCGCCTTGGCCGCCGCCACGGCCCGCGCCAGCGCCGAGGCGGATCTGGCGGCCGCCCGCGCCGCCAAACTGGCCGAGGCCGAGGCGGCATTGGCCAGCACAAGGCAGACCGCCGATGCCCGCGCCAAAGCCCTGCGCGAAGCCGAAACGGCACTGGCCGACGCCGTCGCCGCCCGCAACGCGCTGACAACCAGCCGTAACGCAGCCGAAGCCAAGGCCAAGGAACACGCCGATCTGGCAGCATTGCGCGCGGCCAAACTGGCCGAGGTCGAGGCGGCATTGGCCAAGACCCGGTCGGCAGCGGAGGCTGCGGCCAAGGTGTTGGCTGACAGGGATGCGGCGCTGGCTGATACGGCGGCCAAGTTGGGTGCTGCGGTCGCGGCGCGCAGCGCGGTGGAGGCCCGGGCCAAGGAGCAGGGCGATTTGGCAGCGGCCCACGCGGCCAAACTGGCCGAGGTCGAGGCGGCATTGGCCAAGGTTCGGTCGGAGGTGGAGGCTGCGGCCAAGGTGTTGGCTGACAGGGATGCGGCGCTGACTGATACGGCGGCCAAGTTGGGTGCTGCGGTTGCGGCGCGCAGCGCGGTGGAGGCCAGGGCCAAGGAGCAGGGCGATCTGGCAGCGGCCCGCGCGGCCAAACTGGCCGAGGTCGAGGCGGCATTGGCCAAGGCGCAGTCGGAGGCGGAGGCCGGGGCCAAGGCGCTGGCTGACAGGGAGACGGCGCTGGCTGATACGGCGTCCAAGTTGGGTGCTGCGGTCGCGGCGCGCAACGCGGTGGAGGCACGGGTCAAGGAGCAGGGCGATCTGGCAGCGGCCCGCGCAGCCAAACTGGCCGAGGTCGAGGCGGCATTGGCCAAGGTTCGGCAAGAGTTCGAGGCTGCGGCCAAGGCGCTGGCTGACAGGGAGACGGCGCTGGCCGATACGGCGGCCAAGTTGGGTGCTGCGGTTGCGGCGCGCAGCGCGGTCGAGGCCAGGGCCAAGGAGCAGGGCGATCTGGCAGCGGCCCGCGCGGCAAAACTGGCCGAGGTCGAGGCGGCATTGGCCAAGGTTCGGCAAGAGTTGGAGGCCAAGGCAAAGGAAGTTGACGACGCCGTGGCGCGGATGAACGCGGCCGCCGCAGCGCGCAATGGTTTTGAAGCCAAGGCGAAAGAGCAGGCTGAACTGGCTGCCGCCAAGTCTGTCAGGATCAATGAAGTCGAAGCGGCATTGGCCACGGCAAAGCAGATTGCACAGACCAAGTCGCACGCATTGACCGACGCAGACGCCCGGTTGGCTGAGGCAGTGTCAGCGCATGCCGGTCACTTGGCCGAAACCGGACAGGCACAGGCGAAGGCTGTTGCGCTTGCCAGCGAAGGGGCAGCGGCCCAGAAGTTGGCTGCCGAGCGCAAGACGCAGATCGATCAATTGGAAAAGCAATTGGGCGAGGTGAGGGCTAAATTGTCCAGTGTCCGTAAGGAGATGAACCGCGCCGAGGGTCAGATTACGCTGATCACGGATCTGTTGTTGCGCGGTGGCGGGCTGTGAAAAAGGACAGGTCCAAAAAGTCGCCTGACAAAGAGCCAGACAAAAAGCCCGACAAATTGAAGAACAAGGCGAAGCGCGGGGCCAAAAAGGCAAATGCCGTCTTGCGACTGCCTGCGCCTGCGACGATGATGGCCGCGGCTTTTGCGCCTCCGAAATCGGCGACTTCGGACGGGATGTTGGAACGGTGCAGGACGCAATGGCAGTATGGCGAATGGGCCGAACTGGCGGCGCTGCAAGAAGATCAGATCACGCCAAGTCCTGACCGGGCCAAACTGGCATTGTTGGCATCGGCGGGGCATAGCAATCAGGGCGACCAGACCCGGGCCGCGCATTTTTTGCGGCTGGCGGTTGGTTGGGGTTGTGATGCCCAACTGGTCAGTCAGGTGATGATTTCGTCGGTTCACAACAGCTTGGGTCGGGTGGCGGCCAGTCTGGATGACACCGAAGCCGCAACAGGGCATTTTGAAACCGCCATCAAGTTGGTAGAGCCGCGGGCCGCCACTGCCTTGCTGGGGCGGACGCGGCAGGTGCGCGAAACGGCCCGAATGGGGCTGTTGCCCGATGCCGAACGCCTGTTGCAAGTTGATATTGTCGCCGTCGCTGCAGACCCCATCGACCACGAAGCACGGATGACAATGATCAAAGCCGAAATCCAGGTGGTGCATCAGGAGCTGTCGCTTGCCCTGAACCGGCGTCAGATTTTTGGCGATGGCAGCGAACCCGGCCCCGGCGATGACCTTAGCCGTCTGTCAATGTCCCAATTGGGGCAGGATGTCTGGGTGTTGGAACAAACCGGTTTGCAGCGCGGCGGTTTCTTTGTCGAGTTTGGCGCAACGGATGGCGTATTGCTCAGCAATACCGTGATGTTGGAACGCAGCTTTGGCTGGACGGGATTGTGCGCAGAACCAAACCCGAAATTTTTCGCCGAACTGCAAAACAACCGCAGGTGTGCGGTGTTACCCGCGTGCATCGGGTCTGTGACCGGTGAACGGGTGCGGTTTATCCTTGCCGATGTTTACGGTGGGATAGCGTCGCTGATGTCCGAGGATAGTCATGCGCCCAAGCGGGACGCTTATCGCAATGACGGTCAGGCAATGGAGATGACCACCATTTCACTGGATGATTTCCTGACGCAAAATGGTGCGCCCAAGGTGATTGATTATTTGAGCATCGACACCGAAGGCAGTGAATACGAGATTTTGCGCACCTTTCCCTTTGATAAATGGACCGTGCGTTTTATCACAGTCGAGCATAACTATACCCCCCTGCGCGATGCCATCCGGGCTTTGCTGGAACCGCTGGGCTATGTGCGGACCGAGGCCAAGTTTGACGATTGGTATGCTTTGCAGCGTTAGAGGTTCCATGCCGACAATAGCCCGATTCAAGAACCTGCACGCGGGCCAGCGCTGCGTGATCGTGTGCAACGGGCCGTCGCTGAACGCGATGGATCTGGGGTTTTTGCGCCAAGAGATCGTGTTGGGGATGAACAAGATCCATCTGGGGTTGGACCGGTTCGGATTTTATCCGCGCTATCTGGCCGTGGCGAACGCCTTGGTGGCCGAGCAGTCGCGCGCCGCGTTGCAGGCCATGAGCTGCATCAAGTTTGTCGGTGCGCGGGCGGCGGCGCAATTGCCGCAGGACGCCTTTACCCATCATTTGCCCATTCTGGGGCCACCGACGGTGTTTTCCACGGATATCGCGCAGGGGGTACGCGAGGGGGGGACCGTTACCCATATGGCGTTGCAGATCGCGCATTACATGGGGTTTGCCGAGGTGGTGATCATCGGGATGGATCACCGCTATGCCTTTGACGGCAAGCCGCATCAGGTGCGCCATCATGACGGGCCGGACCTGAACCACTTTAGCCCCGACTACTTTGCCGGGAAGGACTGGATGAACCCCGACCTTGCCCGGTCAGAGCGGTCTTATGCCGAGGCGCGCCGGGTGTTCGAGGCGGGGGGACGGCAGATCATCGATGCAACGGTCGACGGGGCCTGTACCGTGTTTGAACGCGCGGATTATCGCCAGATCTTTGGCATGGCGGCGGGTTGATGGGGAAACGCTGTCTTTTCAGGCGGAGATGTGGTGAAAAAACGGGCAGCCCTCGCAAGAATTAACCATTGCCCGGGATCCAGATTTGCGCCGAGCAAGAATCACTGGTAACCTGCCGCGTTTTGCGCGAAAGATCACGTGGTTTTGAACGGTCGGTTTTGGTGTTTCAGGCTCGGGTTTGGGGGACAGATTGCGCATCAGTATTGTTATCCGCACCTTGAACGAGGCGCGGTATCTGGATGATCTGCTTGTGATGATCGCGCGTCAGCGCGTGCCCCGTCACAAGGTCGAGACGGTGGTGATCGATTCCGGGTCGGTGGACGGCACCGTGACGATTGCCACGCACCACGGCTGCGTTCTGGCCCATATCCGCAAGGACGAGTTTTCCTTTGGTCGGTCGCTGAACCGGGGCTGTGCGGCCAGCACGGGGGATATTCTGGTCTTTGTGTCCGGGCACTGCATTCCCGTTGGCAGCGACTGGCTGCAGCGTTTGTGTCAGCCGCTGATCGATGGCGAGGTCGCTTATGCCTATGGTCGTCAGATCGGGGATGACGACAGCAACTATAGTGAGCGGCGGATTTTCGCCAAGTATTTTCCCGACACATCGGCCATCCCGCAGGACGGGTTTTTCGCCAATAACGCCAATTCTGCGCTGCTGCGGTCGGTGTGGGAGGCCAACCCGTTCGACGAGGTTCTGACGGGGCTTGAGGATATGGAGCTGGCCAAACGGCTGGTCAGCCGCGGCGAAAAGATCGGCTATGTTGCGGATGCGCCAGTGTTTCACCACCATACCGAGACTTGGGCATCCGTGCGCCGCCGATTTGAACGCGAGGCGCTGGCATTGCGCACGATGATGCCCGAGGTGCATTTGTCGCGTCTGGATGTGCTGCGCTATTTTTTGACCAGCGTCACCGCCGATTGGCTGGCGGCGCGGCGCAACGGCATCCATTCGACATCGGCGCTGGATATGGTGCGGTATCGCTGGAATCAATATGTGGGGTCCTATAAAGGCAACCACGAACACCGCCGCCTGTCGCAGAGCGCGAAAGAGCGGTTTTTCTACCCTCAAGTTGACCGAAAGGCTGCTCA
The DNA here is from genome assembly GCA_031384005.1 of Rhodobacterales bacterium. GTDB lineage: Bacteria > Pseudomonadota > Alphaproteobacteria > Rhodobacterales > Rhodobacteraceae > Stagnihabitans. The sequence continues at coordinate 7,029 of JANNAF010000244.1, forward strand.
AGATGACTGGCTCAGACCGTTGCGTCGTACTTCTCCCGATGAAGGCAAACAGCCAAAGGGTTAAGGGCAAGAATTTCCGGATGCTGCATGGCAAGCCGCTGTTTGCCTGGATTCTGGACAGCCTGCTGGCTCTGCCAGAGATTGACAAGGTGATCATCAACACCGACGCGCGCCATATTCTGGCGGAAAATGGTCTGGTCGAGGGCGGGCGTGTGGTGATCCGGGATCGCCGCGCCGATCTGTGCGGCGACACCGTGTCGATGAACAAGATCCTGGCCGATGATATCGCGGCCTGTCCGTCCGACATGTATCTGATGACCCACACCACCAACCCGATGCTGTCGACCGACACCATCCGCGCCGCGATTGAGGCGTACCGGGCCGGCGTGGCAGCAGGCAGCGCGGATTCGCTGTTCACCGTCAACCGGTTCCAGACCCGGTTTTACCGCGAGGACGGATCTGCCGTGAACCATGACCCCGACAACCTGATCCAGACCCAGGATCTGGAGCCGTGGTTCGAGGAAAACTCGTGTCTGTTCATCTTTTCCAAGGACAGTTTTGCCAGTGCCAACGCCCGGATCGGCCGCAAGCCGATCCTGTTTCCGATGTCCAAGCTGGAGGCGGTCGATATCGACACGCCTGACGATTGGGCGATTGCCGAGGCCTTTGCCGGCCATTCCCTTGCCCAGAAGAGTGCTGCTGAATGACGCGAAATTCCTATGACGTGCTTGTGACCTGCCCGCCGATGCTGGGGCAGATCGACCGTTTTACCGACTATGCCGCACAGCGCGGCATTCGTCTGGTGCCTGCCAAGGTGACACAAACCCTGTCGGTGCCGGAACTGCTGGAGGTGGTGCCGGGCTATGACGGCTGGATCATCGGCGACGATCCGGCCACGGCCGAGGTGTTTGCGGCCGCCAAGGCGGGCAAGTTGCGCGCGGCGGTCAAATGGGGCATCGGCGTCGACAACGTCGATTTCGCGGCCTGCAAGGCATTGGACATCCCGATCATCAACACGCCGATGATGTTTGGCACCGAGGTGGCGGATGTCGCCACCGCCTATGTGATCGCATTGGCGCGGCAGTTGTTCGTGATTGACCGGGGCGTGCGGGCTGGAAACTGGCCGAAACCGGCGGGCATCAGCCTGACCGGGCGGACCGTGGGTGTGGTGGGCTTGGGCGACATTGGCCGCAATGCCTGCAGTCGGATGCAGGCCTTGGGGCTGAACGTGATCGCTTATGACCCGGGGGTTGACGGTGACGCCGGAATTGCCGGGCTGGAGCGGGCGGCATGGCCTGCGGCGGTCGAGCGGCTGGATTTTCTGGTGTTCACCTGCGCGCTGAACAAGCACAACTTTCACATGCTGAACGCCGAGGTTCTGGCGCGCTGCATGGCCGGCATCCGGGTGGTGAACGTCGCCCGTGGGCCCCTGATCGACGAGGCGGCCCTGATTGCCGCGCTGCAGTCAGGTCAGGTCCATTCCGCCGCACTGGACGTGTTCGAGGACGAGCCGCTGCCAATGGCCAGCCCGCTGCGCCAGATGGACCGCTGCATTTTCGGCACCCACAACGGGTCGAACACAGTGGACGCCGTCATCCGCGCCAGCCATGAGGCGATTGACCGGCTGGCCGGATTTTTGAACGG
>JANNAF010000264.1:0-2166 GCA_031384005.1 Rhodobacterales bacterium
CAGCCTGCGCGCCTCGCCTGTCGATGCGAAATGGGGGGAGTGGATGGCGCCGATCATGAAAATCGAGGTCGATCCGACCACCCAGTTTCCCTATCTGCTGCCCAAGCAATTCTATATGGCGTGAGGTGTCCGCGCGCGGACGGATTTACAAGCCATTGAAATACTTTAACAATCAAAATTTTGTTAGGGTGGCATTAACCATGATCTACCGAGTCTGACCAGAACATCGGGCCGCCCAGATGGCGTGGAAAGCCATAGCCGTTGACCCAGACCACGTCGATATCAGACGACCGCGCGGCGATGCCTTCGGCCAGAATGGCATGTCCCTCGGCCACCATCGGGCCGTGGGTGCGGTCGATGATCTCCTGTGCAGAAACCGCGCGTTGTGTGATGCCTGTGGCGGCGGCAATTTCGGAAATGATCAACGCGACCACGGGGTCATTGACCGGGCTGTGCGCGCCGGGATCGTAGCGGTACCAGCCCAGCCCGACCTTTTGCCCCAGACGCCCCGCCTGACACAGCGCATCGGGCAGGGCATCGGTCAGGCCCAGCCCCTTGCGCATCCGCCAAGATATGTCGAGCCCGGCCATATCCTGCATTTCAAACGGGCCCATCGGCCAACCGAAACCCCGAAAGGCGGCGTCCACTTGCGCGGGGCGCGCCCCCTCCAGCAGCAGCGCCGACAGTTGGGCATTGCGGGCCTGCAACATGCGGTTGCCGACAAAACCGCGACAGACCCCGACAGTGACCGAGATTTTCTTCATTCGCCGCGACAGCGCCAAGCCAGTGGCAAGGGCGACATCATCGGTGCGGTCGGCGCGGACAATTTCCAGCAGTTTCATCACATTGGCGGGCGAAAAGAAATGCAGGCCCAGCACCCGTTCGGGCCGCCGCACCATGGCGGCAATCTGGTTCACATCCAGATAGCTGGTGTTGGTGGCCAAAATCTTGTCCGGCCCAAGGGCGCTGTCCAGTTCGGTGAACAGGGCGCGCTTGACCTCGATATCCTCGAACGCGGCTTCGATGATCAGGTCGCAGTCGTGCAGGTCGGCCACGGATAGGGTTCCGGTGATGCGGGCGGTCAGCGCCGCAGCCTGCGCTATGGTCACGCGGCCCTTGGTGACGCTGGCCTGATAGGCGGCGGCGATGGCGGCCAGACCTGCGGTCAGGGCGGGTTCGTTCACCTCGCGCAGGCGCACCGACAGGCCGGCGTCGGCGCAGGCCATGGCAATGCCGCGCCCCATGGTGCCGGCACCGATCACGCCGATGGTGTGCAGCGGGCGGGCAAGGGTCAGGTCCAGACCGTCCACCTTGGCCGCCGCGCGTTCGGCAAAGAACAGATGGCGCAGCGCGCGGGATTCAGGTGTGGCGCAGGCCTGCACGAACAGGGTGCGTTCATCGGCCATGGCACTGGCAAAATCGGCGGTGGCGGCGGTGCGCACGGCGTCGATGCAACGCTGCATCGCCTGCCCCTTGGCGCGGGACAGCAGGGATTTGGCGGCGGCGTCAAAGGCCGCAGGGTCGAAAGGCGGGGGTGCGGGGCGTGAGGGGGGCTGGTGGATCAGGGCCAGGGCGGCGGTGACCACATCGCCCGTTACGACGTGGTCGATCAGGCCCATGGCCAGCGCCTCGGCTGCCGTGACGGGTTTGCCAGTCGCAATCAGCTGTGCGGCGTGCTGCGCGCCGATCAGCGCCGTGGCCCGTACGGTGCCGCCAGCGCCGGGCAGGAGGCCCAAGGCCACCTCGGGAAAGCCAAGGCGCGAACGGTCGGTGGCAACCCGCAGGCTGCAGCCCAGCGCCAGTTCCAACCCGCCGCCCAAGGCCGTGCCGTCGATGGCGGCGACAGTGGGGATGGGCAGCGCAGCCAAGGTCGCAATCAGGTCGCGCAGGGTGGGGGATTGGGTTTGGCCCAGCTCCGAAATCTCGGCCCCGGCGACAAAGCTGTTGTTTGCGCCGGTCAGGATCAGGCCGCTGGCCCCCTTGGCCGCCTCGATCGCCCCGGCAATGTCGGCGCGGAACTGGTGCGACAGGGCGTTGACGGGCGGGCGGTTCAGCGTGACGACAGCAATGCCCTGAACCCGCCGCACCGTGACGCAGTCCGAGGTCCAGATCGTGTCATCCATGGTGTCGCCCCCCAAACCCGTTGCCGCGCAACCTGACAAAGCG
>JANNAF010000283.1:0-2097 GCA_031384005.1 Rhodobacterales bacterium
CACTGCCAAACACATCATCCTGCGCGACGCCCTGCGTGCGATCGGGCAAAGGGTGGATGTCGAGGTCGTGACAGGTGATTTTGCAGCGGCAATTCCCCTCCACGCCTCGCAGGACACTGCACTGGCTCAGATGATCCGGCAGGGCGGCGTCACCGATTTTCACTGCCGTGTGGTCTTGCGTGGACCAGAGGGCGATCGGCGTCTGGATGCGACGTGGCCTTCGGCGCTGGCTGCGTATGGCTTTGCGGTCAATCGCGGCTGGACGGGGCGGGGAGACACGCTTCAGGCGATGCAAGGTGCCACCGTCTGCGCCACGCCCGAGGATGTGCTTTCCACCAAGGCGCAACTGCTTGCCGGGCTTGACCCCGACTTGATTGCGCGGCGACTGGAATTCCTGCGCCTGCTGTCCGCCTGGATGGCCGGACTGCAAATGACTGAAACGTCGGGGAGGGCGTGATGGCAACTGTGAAACGGGCTTTTGTCGGGATCGACGCGGGCACCACGGGGTGTACGGTGATCATCTTTGACGAAAGCGGCAACAATGTCGGCCAAGGCTATCAGGAGTATGATTGCACGTCGCCCCAGCCGGGCTGGATCGAGCAGGACCTTGATTCCGTCTGGCGTGGTATCTGTTCGGCGACCAAGCAGGCCGTCGCCAAGGCGGGTTTGCCGGCAGAGGCCTACTATTCGGTCGGACTGTCCAGTCAGCGCGGCACGTTCGGCCTGCTGGACGAACACCGTCGGCCGCTGATGAAGAGCCTCGTGTGGAACTGCGGTCGCGCCCTGAAAAGCGTAGCGGCAATTTCTGCCGAGTTTACCGCAACAGAACACCAGACGCATACCGGAATGCAGATCAGTCCGCTGTGGTCGGCGGCCAAGATCATCTGGCTGCGCGAAAACCAGCCCGATCTGTTCGACGCGACCCGCTGGTTCGTAAATGGGCAAGAATTCTTTCTGTGGCGTATGGGCGCAGACGACTGGGCGACCGACCCTGCGTCGCTGACGCTGAACGGGATGATGGACATCGCGAAACTCGATTGGTCCGACCGCATCCTGAAAGTCTGCGGTCTTGGCCGTGATCGTCTGCCGCCGGTCAGCACGCCCGCCACGCAGGTCGGCAAGCTTTCAAAGGCCGCAGCCTATGAAACCGGCCTGCCCGAGGGCATGATCCTGTGCCGTGGTGCAGGGGATCAGCAATGCGCGGCAATCGGGGCCGGAGTGATCCGACAGGGCATGGCCGAATTCACCGTCGGCACATCGGGCGTCATGGTGGCGCATCTGGACAGTGTCGACCGCATCAAGGGCAACAAGCTGTGGTGGGGCGGGCACGGCGTGCCGGGCGCCTGGGACATCGAGGGTGGGGCCTTTGCGCTTGGGGCGTCGCTGCGCTGGTGGCGCGACAATCTGGGCCTGAACGAGCTGGAAGAGGGCAAACGGCAGGGCCGCAGCGTCTATTCCGTGATGGTCGACAAGGCCAGCGACTCGCGCCCCGGAGCAAACGGCGCGATGTTCCATAGCTTCATGGCCAGCCAGGTCACGCCCTATTACGACGCCGTGGCGCGCGGCAGCTTCCTTGGCCTTGGCCTGTATCACGAACGCCACGACCTGATCCGCGCCTTGCTGGAAGGCTGTGCGCACGAGATGAAGATGGTGGTCGACAGTTTTCAGTCCGACATCGAGGGGGGCATCACCGACTTCCGGCTAACCGGCGGTGGCACCAAATCGAATGGTTTCGCGCAGATCATGACCGATGTGATCGGCATGCCTTCGACGGTTACCCGCGAACGCGAGTGCACGGCGCTGGGGGCCGCGATCTTGGGTGCCTATGGTGCAGGGGCGTTTTCCAGCATCGACGAGGCCGTGGTGGCGATGGTCCATGTCGAATCCACATTCGAGCCAAACGCGGGCTTGCAGGGCCTGTACGGCGAACAGCACGCGATCTATCGCGGCATCTACGAGGCCATCGCCAAATCGGGACAGTATGCCGCACTTTCCGATTTTTCGCAGAAATATCAATAGGGAGGACTAGACCATGCCGATACCGGGTATCCGTGGAATGGAACACATCGGGATCACCGTGCCCGACATCAATCAGGC
>JANNAF010000138.1:0-21919 GCA_031384005.1 Rhodobacterales bacterium
TTCAACGCCTCGGTCAGACCGTCGACATGGCGGTCGCCCTGCCCCGAACCACCCTGCGACGGCAGGCCTGCGGGTTTGTTCAGGATGATGATATGTTCATCCTTCCACAAAACGCAGTCTTGAATCATCTTTTCATCGGCAGGGCTGACGCCACCGGCACGGGGCCGCGATGGTGCGGTGACATCCGGCAGCGGCGGCACGCGGATCACCTGCCCCGGCACGACATGGTCAGACGCCTTGGCCCGGCCCGAATCGACACGGACCTGACCCGTGCGGCACAGCTTTTCCACCGCCCCTTGGGTCAATTGCGGAAAACGCCGCTTGAACCAGCGGTCAAGGCGCTGTTCGCCCTCGTCTTCCGATACGGTCAACAGTTTCACGTCACTCATGCCAAGGCTCCACGGGCAAGGGCTGCACCAAGGGCAACAGCGGCAAAGGAAAAGACGACCGATCCGGCCGCATACAGCAGGGCCTGACCGGGCAACCCGCCTTCATACAGACGCAGCGCGTCCAGCGAAAAGGCGGAAAAGGTGGTGAACCCGCCCAAAACCCCGGTCATCAGCAAGGGCGACAGGCGCGGGCCTGCGCTGACAAACAGCGCCCCCATCACCAACGACCCCACCACATTGACCGCAAAGGTCGCCAAGGGGCCGCCGACCGCCAAAACAGTCAGATAGCGCAGCAAAGAGCCGAGCGCGCCGCCAATGGCGACTTGGGTTACAGGCCAGATCATCAGGTTTCATTGGGCGCGGCGCGGGGATTTGTCAACCATCCGCCGTGGACTGGGTATTCGACGCAGTGGCGGTGACCTGGATGGGGGCATTGGACCCGGCAGATGGTGTCTTGGCGAATCGGCCGACACAGCCACCTGTTTCACCGCGCGCCCGCCTTGGCCGATGTTCATGCCCCCCCATTCTGTGGGTCGCTGCAGATTGCATTGACGGCGATCATCGTCAGGCGCAGCACACGCCGCGTCATGGCTACCGTTTGCCGCCGAAGCGCGGGCGACGTCGCCCGGCTGATGACCGCGATCAATGCAGACACGGCAATATCGTCCGATTTTGCGGGCTGCAGGCTGGCAAGGGTCATCCAACGATCGGACAGGCGCGATCTGGGACCCGATTGAGACACATAGGTTCATGAGGCGGCCATGCTCTTTAGGCCCAAAGTCACCTTCGTGGGTTTTGATCCGTCTCCGCTGCTGCGTCACCTTTTGGCGCGCCGGATTGCGGCATTGGAGCGGTTTGACGCGCGGCTTCTTAGCTGTACCGTGGTGGTCGAACCGCTGGGCAACGGGCTGCAAGAGGGGAACCCGGTGCGGATTCATGTGATCGTTATTCTGCCCGGCCCGGATATTTCCGTGTCGCGCGACAGCGGGCTGGGTCCGGTGCAGCGCGACCTGCGTCTGGCCATATCGCAGGCCTTTGACGCGATGGAAGCCGAACTGCGGCGGCATCACGACCATGCAACCCTGATCGTGCTAACACATCAGCCCCATTTTCTGCGCGGGCGGATCGTGGAAATGGACCCGGACCGCGGGACGGGGCTGGTCCATGGTCAGGATGGGCGGGACTATCCGTTCGGGCCGGAGGGTTTGGGAAAGGGTATCGGCGGCATTGCCCGGATTGGGTCACAGGTCCGGTTTCGCCTGCAAGAGGGGGCATCGGCGCCCTTTGCCATCAGGATCAGCCCGCTTGAACGGCCACCGGGCGACAGGATTGATCAATGACGGCCTCAATATGCCTTGGCACCTTGATGCTCTTTTGGCCTTTCGGCAATCTCGAACGCGCCAGCCGACGCCGCGACCAGCGCGGCGGGGTCGGGGATGCGGAAGATGTCCACGGTGACGATTTCGATGATCCCGTCGTTAGCCAGGCTATGGATTGCGCGGCTTAGCGATTCGGGCCTGATGCCCAGACAACGCGCCAGGTCCTTGCGCCCCAAGGGCAGGCGCAGCGTCACCGACGCAGTTGGGTTTGCGGACCCCGGCACATGTTGCCGTTGGACAAGGATTTCAAGAAAGGCGGCCACCCGTTCCACCGCACGCGCGCTGCTGAGGATCAAGATCCAAGCCCTTGCCGCATCCAGATCATCGATCATCGAGACGATCAGCGCCTGTTCGGCCATGGGCATCGACCCAAGCGCCGCCTCATAGTCTTGCCTGTCGATGCTTAACACCACGGCATCGGTAAGTGCCTGAATTGCATGGGGCATGGGACCATCAAAGATCTGGCCAAACACATCCCCCGGCAGCAGCAACCCCATCAGCTGCGGTTTTCCCTGCGGCATCGCGCGCACCATGCCAAGGGTACCTTCGATCAGGTGGCCCAAAGTTGGGGTCACCTCGCCTGCATGCACCAGAATTTCGCCATGATGAACGTGACAAAGCGATGCCGTTCGGGCAAGATGTTCCCGGGCATCGTGATCAAACGTCGGAAGCAGCCGGGCCAAAAGGCCGGGCACTGTGACCACGGGCGATGTCACTTTGGGACGTCTTGTTTGGCTACACATCAATCGTCACTATCTAAGAATGAAATTGAAAATACAGCGTTGGGCCAGCTTCACATTGATTTCGATCAATTAGCGAATCTTAATATTTGGTAAACATCAGCTTCTATTTTGAACGGGTGGGTCAGTCATGAGTACGCATTTAAAGGCCGTCCACGAACGGTCAGTGGGCATTGGGGCATCTGCAACACAGGCTGCCCATCAGGGTGAGGTTTGTGCGGCCTGCCCTGCGCGGTCACGCGGATTTTGCAGTTCGCACGACGACGAGACCCTTGCGCATTTTGCATTGGGCTCGGCTCGTGTTGCCCTGTCGCGCGGCGAAACGCTGGAAACGAACGATTTTGCAATCATGGCCGAAGGCGTCCTGAACGCCGTGCATTACGGTCAGGACGGCAAGCACCGGATCGTCGGGATCACCATGCTGGGCGAGGCGATGATGCCAGGTGAACTGAGCGAAAACGTCATAGCCGTGGCCGCAACGCCGGTTGTTGTCTGCCGGATCCGCAGCGCCAAGTATCAAGAGGCGCTGAACCGCAGTCAAGATTTTCGCAGGCATATCTATCTGCAGGCCCGCGCCAAGCGGGACCGCGCCCGCCACCTTGCCTTTGCCATCGGGCATTTGTCGCCCGAGCAGCGGATCAGCGCGTTTTTTGCCAGTTGCACCGGTTTCATGCCTTGGCAGCCCCTGCCGGATGGTGGCGGCATTCTGACCATGGAATACGAACGTCAGGATATTGCGGCGCTGTTGTCCACGACGGTCGAAACCGTTTGTCGGGTGCTGCGCCGGCTGGAGGGTTCTGGCGTGATTCGGATGCGGGATCCCCGGCGGATCGAAATTCGCAACCTTGCCGATCTGCAGGTCCATGGTGGACTGTCCAGCCCATTGGACGGCGAAGGATTTGCGCCCGCCGCCCGACAATTTCCGGTACACGCAAAGGCGATGCGCACCGTCAATGCGGCAGATGCCATCGGCCGCTAGGTAGGACTGAACCCGGCTCCGGGCACCTGTTTCACGCGCCGATCACCGGCGGTTTCCAACAGAAACGACGTGCCAGAACCTCTGGGCGATCGCCGCGGTCAAATTGCTGCCCCCGCAGCGGCCGCGGCGATCACAAGACATGATGGAGAATTGCCATGGCCCAAAAAACAACCGGTGCCGGGTCGCTGCGGCCCGACGCCACCACTGGGGTACGACCGCGCCCCCGCTTGGCCACGCGGTGGTGCAGGGTGGTCTGGCCGGGCGACGCGACCTGAAACACACCGTTCGGGGCCCCCAATCAGGCCGGTCTGGGCCCGAAAACGGGACAAGACCCCGGCAAGAACCCCTTGAGCCCGCCTGCACCGCGCGGCGACGTTTTGGCATGACCCCTGTTTGGAGCGTTTGAATGGCATCCCTTGACACATCAGACCCCACCACGGCAGGGCGGGACGATTTTTGGGACCGTATGCGTCTGGCCGCCCATGTGCCTTGCCTGATCAGCGGCGTGTTTTGCGCCGATCGCAAGGGGCTGCAGGACTTCACAATTTCGGCCGATGCCGGGCATGGACCCAAGGCGGCGCCCGAGATGATCCGGCATCTTTGTGCGCGGATGTCGGCCTTTACCGCCATTCGGGCCCGGTTCGCGCCAGACAAAGGCGCGACAAGATCAGATACCGCGGCGCCGTCTTTTCCGATCTGGCTGCTGATGAACAAGGTTGTCATCGGGGTCGGACAACCGATGGGTACGCTGTATCCCGTGGTGGCATTTGACGATCAACCGCAGGCGCATGGAACGGGTCTGCAGGATCTGCTGGCGCTGGGGTTGGCGCATATCGAACATCAGTTGATGCGCCATGCCAGCTCCCGGTCGACCTGGCCCGAGGGGTTGGCTGAATCAACGCTGCGGCTGTTGTCGATCGGATTGTTTGTGGTCGACGCGCGCGGCCACATCGTCCACGACCAAAGTGGCGACGGCCCGGCTGGCGACAACGTCTGGGTCCCGTCCCGGTCACGCCTGACGGTGCGGTCAGAGGCGGAACAGGCCGCGCTGCAGGCGGCGATCAGCGATGCCACCTGCGCCAAACGGCTGGGCTCGATCATCTCGGTCACGTCTGAGGGGGGGGCGATGCAGATGGTGGCGGTCGCACCGCTGCAATTGGGCGATACCGCCATGGCGCTGGTCCTGTTCGAACCGCGCCAGACCGACCACCGCGCCCTGCGCGAACATTTCTTCAAGGTACATGCCCTGACCAAATCCGAGGGACTGATCGCGCGCGAGGTGCTGGATGGCCGCGCCCCCGCCGAGATTGCCGAAATGACCGGCATGTCGGTCGGCACTGTGCGCGGCTACCTCAAACAGGTGTTTGCCAAAACGGGCACACATCGGCAAAGCGAACTTGTGTCGCATTACTATGGGTCGATCCTGCCAATTGGTGCCAGCATCGCCCGCGCCGACCTGCGGGCCGCCCCTGCCCGGCCCCGCAAGCCGAACCTGACGCTGGTCCCGGACAACCCGCCGAACTGACCCCCGCACCCTTGACACAGCATCGCCCCGGCCAAGGTATCGGCAGGCACAAAATCTGCCACAAATCTGCATCGGCCGCGATGCGCGCCGTCAATGCACCGCAGCCGGTCCGGTGCACAGATTGGCCAACGATCACACGGCGAAACGCCAGGATCGGCCATCGCGAAACGATCATCCCAAAGCGCCGGTTTTGTCGCCAATGGCGGATAGGGTCCAGAAAGGTTATTAAAGATGAGCGATGTAAATCTTTCCGGTCGGTCCGAATTGCGCGACGTCCGCAGCGCCCTGCGCGGATTGGTGATCACGGTTGGTTTTTTCAGCATCTTCATGAATGTTTTGATGCTGACCGGGCCGTTGTTCATGCTGCAAACCTATGACCGCGTTTTGCCTGCACGATCCGAATCTACATTGCTGGCTTTGGCAATTCTGATGGCCTTTATGTTTGCGATCATGGGTCTTTTGGATTGGGCGCGTGGCCGGTTGTTGAACCGCATGGGGGCCGAGTTTCAGGCCCGGCTGGACCGCCGCGTTTTCAGCGCCCTTTTGAAACGGTCGGTGTCTGAACAGGCCATAGATGAAAAGACCGGCGCTGGGCAGCAACTCAAGGATCTGGAGGCGCTGAACCGGTTTTACGCCTCGCCGGTGTTTGCGTCACTGTTCGATGCACCATGGGTACCGGTCTTTCTGATCGGTTTGGGGTTTTTCCATCCATGGATTGGCGCCTTGGCGGTGGGCGGCGGCATTGTCCTTGGGCTGTCGGCCCTGCTGAACCAGATGACGACACGCACACCCAGCGTCAAGGCGGCGGTGTCGGGGTTCCAGTCTGACCATTATGCCGATCAGCTGCGCGACGAGGCCGAGACGATCCGCAGTCTGGGCATGCAATCCAACGCCTTTGAAAAATGGGCCAAGTCGCGGCAAAGGGCCTTGGCCATGTCGGTGCAGTCGGTGGACAAGGGCGGCATGTTCGCGACCGTTTCACGGACGTTCCGGCTGTTCTTGCAATCAGCGATGCTGTGCCTGGGGGCGTGGCTGGTGTTGCGCGGCGAAATCTCGCCCGGTGTGATGATCGCGGCATCCATCCTGATGGGCCGCGCGTTGCAGCCCATCGAAATCCTGATCGGGCAATGGCCGGTGGTGCAACGCGCAATGCGGGCATGGGGCCACCTTGCCGACCTGCTGTCACAGGTGCCCGAGGACCGCCCGACGGTCGAACTGCCCCACCCGCGCGCGCGGATCGCGGTGCACGGCGTTTCGGTCGTGCCGCCGGGTGGAACGCTGCCCGTGTTGCGCAACGTAAGCTTTGCCATCAACCCCGGCGAGGCGGTGGGCGTGATTGGCCCCAGCGGCGCCGGAAAGTCGACGCTGGGGCGCTGTCTGACCGGTGTCTGGCCGCTGTCGGCGGGCAAGATCACGCTGGATGGCGCACCACTGGACCAGTACCACCCGGAAAAACTGGCCGAATACATCGGCTATCTGCCGCAACGCGTGGCCCTGTTTGACGGAACCGTGGCCGAAAACATCGCCCGTCTGGCGCAGACCTTTGATTCGGCCCGTGTGATCAAGGCGGCCCAGCGCGCCGACGCGCATGAGATGATCCTGCGGCTGAGCGATGGTTACAACACCCCGCTGCACGCCGCCGGAACGCGGCTGTCGGGCGGCCAGATCCAGCGCATCGGCCTTGCCCGCGCGCTCTATGGCGATCCGGTTTTGCTGGTGCTGGACGAGCCGAATTCCAATTTGGACAACGAAGGGTCGGCGGCGCTGAACCGCGCCGTTCAGGTGATGAAGTCGGATGGCAGGGCAGTTTTGATCATGGCACACCGCCCATCGGCCATTCAGGAATGTGACCGGTTGCTGGTGTTGGAAGACGGGCAGCGCAAGGCCTGGGGCCCACGTGAGCAGGTCATGTCCGACATGCTGGCCAATGTCCGCGTCATCCGCCGGACCGCATCGGAGGGGTTGGCATGAAAAAAGATGCAACGGATCTGTCATTTCTGTCCTCGCGTCGGACGCCGGTATGGATCGGCGTTGCCGCGATTGCGGCGCTGGTTTTGTGTCTGGGGATCTGGGGAACCCAAGCCGGGATCGACGGTGCCGTGGTCGCATCCGGGCGCGTGATCGTCGAGCGTAACCGCCAAGTGGTGCAACATCCCGATGGCGGCGTGGTTGCCGAAGTTCTGGTCGAGGAGGGCAAGCGTGTTCAAAAGGGGGATATCCTTGTCCGGCTGGATCCAACCCTGCTGCGGTCCGAACTGGTGATCCTGGAAGGCCAGCTATATGAATTGATGGCGCGGCGCGGGCGGTTGACGGCGGAACGGGACGGCGCGGCGCAGATCAGCTTTGATGCACAGCTGTTGCAGACCGCGGCGGTTGACCCCCATGTGGCCGAACTGGTGCAGGGCCAAAGGACGTTGTTTGACGCCCGTCTGGCCAGTTTCACGCAATCCATCGGGCAGATGGAAAACCAGAAACAGCAGTTGCGCGAACAGATCATCGGCATCGGTGCCGTCGCGGGCGCACTGGCCACCCAGATCAGTCTGGCCAAGCAGGAATTGGGTGTTCAAGAACAGCTTTTGACCTCGGGGCTGGTCCCGATCAGCCGGGTGTTGGCGCTGCAACGCGAATCGGCGCGGCTGTCGGGTGCGACAGGCGAGACGGCCGCACGGCGCGCACAGGCGCTGGAGCGGATCGCCGAAGTTGAAATCCAGATGGCGCAGCTTCATTCCGCCCGGCAAGAGGAGGCCAACACCTCGTTGCGGGATTTTCAGGTGTCCGAACTGGAAATGGCCGAGAAGCGGGGTGCCATCCTGACCCGCCTTGACCGCATGGACATTCGCGCCCCCGCCACCGGCATCGCCTATGATGTCCGGCTGCTGGGCGCGCAGTCTGTCTTGCGACCGGCCGAGGCTTTGCTGTTCCTGATCCCGCAGGACCGCCCCTTGCTGATCGAATGTCGGGTCAGCCCGATCAATGTGGGGTCGGTCCATGTCGGGCAGGATGTCGTGATCCGCTTTCCGTCATTCGACATGCGGCAAACCCCGGACCTGATTGGCCAAGTCACCAAAGTGTCGCCAGATGCCTTTACCGAACCGGGGTCCGAGGGGGCCTTTTACCGGATCGAGGTGATGCTGCCTGACGATGAGCTGGCCAAACTGGGCGAAACCCAGGTGGTGATACCCGGCATGCCTGTCGATGCGTTTTTGCGGACCGGCGAATACACACCATTGGCTTATCTGACCCGACCATTGACCCGTTATATGAATACCGCCATGCGCAATGGCAACTGATTTATACGGACAGATTCGATTTTTGATTGAACCCGTCTGATTAATGATGCGCTGATCTGAATTAGCCTCTGCCGAATTGTTTCGGTAGAGGCAACAGTGAATCCAATTTATCCCGCATTTTGATACTGTGCCACCGCCCCGCATTTCATCAGCGCCGGAAAAACACAGCCCGCAGTTTTATTTAGACTATTTTAACAGATCCCCCCCAAATGGGAGTATCTGACCAGCCCCAACAGATGATCAATTCCCCTTATCCGGTGCATTACAACCGGATTCGAATGGGCGCGCCCCGACCAAACACAGTCAGACCCGCCCGGAACGCATCAATGTTGGAGACGATCATGACAGTCATGAAAACACAATCCGAAGCCTGGGCCGCGATTGCTGGCGCGGCTTGGCTTGGCGGAACGCCAAACACCGACAACGGCGACCTCAAGGACAACCCCGGTGTCAACAAGGGCCGCGGTCTGGGCGGCAACGACCACATTGCCGGCAATGCAAACGCGAATGCCCTTGTCGGCGACGCGGGCAATGATTTCCTGCGCGGCGATGGCGGCGACGACTATCTGTTCGGTGGTGTCGGCAACGATATCCTGCTGGGCGACGAGCTGGGCGCGGTACCGGGCAATGACGAACTGACCGGCGGCGACGGCCATGACGTTCTGGCCGGCGGTGGCGGCGATGACAAGCTGGCAGGCGGCACCGGCGACGACCTGTTGATCGGTGGCGACGGCAATGACTGGGCCACCGGCGGCGAGGGCAATGACGTCGTTCTGGGCGGGACTGGCGATGACGTGCTGGCCGGTGACGCTGGCGACGACTGCATGGCCGGTCAGGACGGTGACGACTTCATGAACGGCGGCGACGGCTATGACACAATGTCGGGCGGCGAAGGGGATGACACCCTGTACGGCGCAGGCGGCAATGATGTCATCGCTGGAAATGCTGGTGCTGACTACATCAACGGCGGTACGGGCGACGACCTCGCCTATGGCGGGTCCGATGAGGACACGATCCGCGGCTATGACGGCAACGACACCGTCTATGGTGGCTCCGGCGATGACGCTGTTCTTGGTCAGCGCGGCGAAGACGCCCTTTATGGCGATGACGGCAATGACAACCTGCAGGGCGGTGCCGACGACGACCATCTGTTCGGCGGCAATGGCAATGACGTCATGGAAGGCAACGACAATGCCGACTGCATGTCGGGCGATGTCGGCAACGATCTGATGTATGGCGACAATGCCGACGGACGGGCTGCCTCGGATGAGGCCAGCGACTCCATCTCGGGCGGCGACGGCAACGACACCGTTTATGCTGGCGAGGACGACGACGTTGTGACCGGCAACCTGGGCAATGACCATCTGCATGGCCAGGACGGCAACGACACAGTCGCCGGCAACGAAGGCAATGATGTGATCTATGGCGGCAACGGGGACGACGACCTGCGCGGCAACCTTGGGGTCGACTATATGTATGGCGACGCCGGCAATGACGAACTTGCCGGGGATGAAGGCGGCGACAGAATGTCGGGCGGCGATGGTGACGACTGCCTGTCAGGCGGCGCCGACCGTGACGCCCTTAGGGGCGACGCCGGAAACGACAGCCTTGATGGCGGTTCGGGCATGGACTCGCTGGACGGCGGTTCGGGCAATGACTTCCTGATGGGCGGGTCTGAAAACGACGTGCTGCGCGGCGACCTGGGTCAAACCGGCGGCGGCCATGACGTGCTGCTGGGTGGTTTGGGCAACGACACGCTTTACGGCGGCAAGGACGGCGACTGCCTCATCGGTGATGAAGGCAACGACGTGCTTTATGGTGGTGCGGACGGCGACGACTTTGTCTTCGGCCACAACATCGACGCGGACGGCGACGGCATCTGCGAGCGTGCAAACCCGGTCATCGGTGCCGACATCATCAAGGACTTTGATGCGGATCAAGAGGACCGTGTTGTCTTCCACACCGCGTTCATTGGCACGTTGTCGGCGTCTATCGTCAACAGCAACCTTGATGTGCTGATCACCTCGTCACTGGGTGGGACCGTGCTGATCGAAGGGCTGGTCGCCGAACTGGAAGGGATTAATCCGACCGACCCCTTCTTTGACCCGTCCAAACTGATCGAGTTCCTGACCAGAACCGGCATCGACGGGGACGGCAAGGGGATCATCACCTTTGAGGACAAGTGCATCACACCGATCGATTGCACACCCGATCAGGCCGTGGTCGTCTGTGAACCCGAATATATCAAGCCGCCTTCGTGCGAAATCACGCTCAGCACCGAGTCGGTCGGCAATACCACGATCAGCACCACCGAGGCGCAGATCGCCGATATGTTCATCGGGGACGACGCCAATGTGTGGGTCTCGTCGGGGACCCTCTACATCAACCTTTGCGCCGAATGGGTCTGATCTGATCCAGATCTGAAACTGACAACGGTGGCGCCCCGAAAGGGGCGCCACTTTTAGTCATGGGGCCGCCTGGGTTTCCGCCCTGGCTGCCCGGAAGATGAGATCGGCAAGCGCCGGGCCGCAAGGGTCGCGCGGTCAGGTCAGGCGGTTGCCACCCAGGCAAAACCTGCGACGGCGGCGGCGGTCAGGGTAGTGGCCATAAGCGGGCCCCAAAAACGCACGGGCCCGGCAACCACCGCCAAGGCCGTCCGCCCAAAAGCATTGGCCGCAAGGGCGGCAAGGATCGCCGTCCCGATGGTTGGCAAGCCCACAACATCCACATCCAGCCGGACAGCGCTGAGAACTGCGATATCGACATCGAACATGCCAGACAGGGCCGAACTGGCAAGAAGGCTGGTCCCACCAAACTGACCCACCAGCGCCGCACTTGCCACAGAGACAATGCCAAAGACCGCAGCAAAAGCCAAAAGCGCGCGCAGTTCAAACGGGTTGCGCAGAACGTCGGGCGCTGGCAGTGCCGCAGTGCCACGTAGCAGCAGACCAAGCCCCACCGCCCCCAGAACACCAGCCGCACTGAACGCAGGGACCGCGACCTGCACCAGAACTTCGGGCCGCAGGATGGCAACAACGCTCAGAACGCGCAGTACCGAAACCATGCCGGCAAGGGCCGCAGCCCCAACCAGCGGCCGCGCCTGCACAGTGTCCTGAGCCATGCGCGCCAACGCAACCGTGACGGCCGTCGACGACGCAACCGCACCGGCCAACGCACTGATCAGCAGGCCCTGCGTCGGACCCAGCACACGCACAGCAAAATAGCCGGTGAACGATATGGACGCGATCAGGACCATGAAAAACCAGACCTCCCAGGGGTTGAAACCGCCCCACGGATCAATGGTCCGGTTTGGCAGGATCGGCAGGACAATGACCGTCATCACCGCCAGGACAAGCGCCGAGCGCAGCTCGGTCCCGCTTAACCGGCGCAGGGAAGCATGCAGAACCTCTCGACTGGCCAGAACGGTCGCCAATGCGGCCCCACCCGCCGCAGCAACCCGGTAATCGCCCACGACCGCCAACCCGCCCAGCCCGAACACCCCAAGACCAGCCATCACGCCTGTGATGCTGAAATTCTGATCCGCACCGGCCTCGCGGTACTGGAACAGGCCATAGAGCCCTGCCACACCCAGAAAACCGGCCGCAAAAATCAACGGAGCGGCCATCTGCAACGCAAGACTGGCAAAGACACCCCCAAGCAGCCCAAAGATGCCAAAGGTGCGCAGGCCCGCCGTTCGGCTGCCATCCGGCTCGTCGCGGGCGCGCCAACCACGCTCAAGCCCGACCAACAACCCGATCGCAAGCGCCACAGCCAACCGAAAGAACTGATCCTGCATCACCCAAAGGGTCCCCGGCCCCACCAGCCCATCAGGGTCCGGCTGCCGCAACCTTTGTCACAAAAGGGGACGACCAGCCAGATCCATCACCGGGCCTGCGGACCGGAATGGCCCAGACCCTGGCCTAACTCGCCAAAAGTACCGGCACAGCTGCGTCGCGCAACATATCCCGCGTGGTCCCACCCAGGATCCATTCCCGCAAACGGGCATGACCATAGGCGCCCATCACCAGCAACTCGGCACCCCGCTCCCGCAGATGCTGGCCCAATGTCTCGGCAACCGTGGCTGTTGTCTGGGTCAGAACAACCACCTCGGCCCTGACGCCCTGACGCACCAGATAGCGCGCCAAGGCGGTGCCCGGAGCCTGCAGATCAAGGTCACGCCACTGTGGGTCAACCACCGCCACCGACACTTTGCGCGCCCCAACCAACAGCGGCAATGCGGCGCGCACGGCTGCCATGGCGCCGTCGCCCCC
Source organism: Rhodobacterales bacterium (assembly GCA_031384005.1). Taxonomy (GTDB): domain Bacteria; phylum Pseudomonadota; class Alphaproteobacteria; order Rhodobacterales; family Rhodobacteraceae; genus Stagnihabitans. The sequence goes on from JANNAF010000138.1 coordinate 12,574, forward strand.
GTCCCATGCGATGACAACACTTTCGGTCGGACCATCAGGCAACCCGGCAGGCGGCACCATCAGCACAGGCGCATGACCGGCGAACAACGCGGCCTCGGTCACCGCATCGGCATGCAGACCACCGTCGCGGCTGAGCTTGCCCGGCAGGATCACCAGATCCGCATAGCGGGCATGGGGCGCGATGCAGTCGCCCACATTCATGAACTGCGCCCCGGCATCCTTGACGGCCCAGCGGATACCCTGACGTTCAAGACGGCCACGCGCCCGCGCCGCCAGTGCCGCAGACCGGTTTGCCGCATACTGAATGGCCGCCACGAACGCAGCCCCGCCAGCATCGGCCCCGTCACCGGATCGCGGCGCCAGAAAACGTGCCGCGCACAGCACATCCAGATGTGCATCATGCCGCCGGGCCAGCGACATAGCGGCGTTAAGCTTGGCATGAAAACCGACTTCGTCCTCAAAGATGATCAGAATGGAACCATAGCTCATCTAAGACTTCCCTCGGAACAGGCTCGCGCCAACTTCCAACATGGGCAAGAATGCGTCATTGACCATGATCAACAAGCCGCTGGCCCGACGCGCCGCCCTGAACGAACAGTTACATTCCCCGGCAATGGATCTTGCCCTTGCTCTTTTGGAAATACTCCCGCCAGAGGCACTTGCCGCCAATGCAGCACGCTCCGCGGGGAGTATTTATAAAGGAGCAAATGCAGGGTCAGCCTGAGTGACGTTTGGCGCGCAGCTTGGCGAAATAGTCGATGCGTTTGCGCAACTCACGCTCGAACCCGCGCTCGGGCGGGACGTAATAGACCGGGCGTTTCATGCCGTCCGGGAAGTAGTTCTGGCCCGAAAACCCATCCTCGGCGTCGTGGTCATAGGCATAGTCGGTGCCATAGCCGATGTCTTTCATCAGCTTGGTTGGCGCATTTCGGATGTGCAGGGGCGGCGGGTGGCTACCGGTCTCCCGCGCCGCGGCACGGGCGGCCTTGTAGGCTGTGTAAACCGCGTTCGATTTCGGGGCGAGGGCGAGGTAGACAAGGGCCTGAGCCAAGGCAAGCTCGCCCTCGGGTGAGCCCAGACGTTCATAGGTCTGCCAGCTGTCAAGGCAAACCGCCTGCGCCTGTGGGTCCGCCAGACCGATGTCCTCGACCGCCATGCGGGTGATACGGCGGGCAAGGAAGCGCGGGTCCTCGCCGCCTTCCAGCATCCGCGCAAACCAGTACAGTGCCGCGTCGGGATCGGAACCACGCACCGATTTGTGCAAAGCAGAGATCAGGTTGTAGTGTTCTTCCCCCGATTTGTCATATTTCGCGGCGCGCCGCATCAAGCGGGCGGACAGTTGCGCGCGGTCCAGGGGTTTGTCAGTGGACCACGCACTGACCTGTTCGATCAGGTTCAACAGCGCGCGGCCATCGCCGTCGGCCATTTCGACCAGCGCCTCGCGTGCGTCGCCCGTCAGGGCCAGGGCGCGGTTCAGTTCCCGTTCGGCCCGCTGGGCAAGGTGTTCAAGGTCAGTCAGCGTCAACCGCTCCAGCACGATGACCTGCGACCGTGACAGCAGCGCCGCGTTCAACTCGAAACTTGGGTTTTCAGTCGTGGCACCGACCAGAAGGATTGTGCCATCCTCCATATAGGGCAGGAAGCCATCTTGCTGGGCCTTGTTGAACCGGTGAATCTCGTCGACGAACAGCAGTGTTCCTTGGCCGTTCTGGCGGCGAATTCTGGCCGACTCAAACACCTTTCGCAGGTCGGGAACCCCGGTGAAGATGGCAGAAATCTGCACAAAGGCGAGATCGGTTTGCGCCGCCAGAAGTCGCGCAATCGTGGTTTTGCCAACCCCGGGCGGACCCCACAGGATCAGGGACGACAGGCTGTGCGCTGCCAGCATCGACCCAAGCGGCCCGTCCGGCGACAGGACATGGGACTGACCGATCACCTCGGCCAAGGTGCGCGGGCGCAGCCTGTCCGCCAAGGGGCGCGGCGCGTTGGAGGGGGTGGCGGGCGTGTCGAACAGGTCAGGCATGGCGGCAGATTACGTCGGGCGGCCGCCCGGGGCTAGGCCCCAGTCGCGGCATCTTTTGGGCAAAGAACGCCGCCGCGCAGCACCAACACGCTTTACCGGCCAGACAATGCTGGCACATGAAAAAGCCCGCCACGGGAGGGCGGACTTTTGCAAGGACGGACCGAACCGATCAGCTTTCGTAATTGTCTTCTGCCGCGACGCGCGCCTTGTCGGCAGCGCCTTTGGCGTTCGGGTCGCGGTCAACGAATTCGATGATCGCCATCGGCGCCATGTCACCGTAACGGAAGCCAGCCTTCAGAACGCGGACGTAACCGCCCTGACGTTCCTTGTAGCGCGGGCCAAGGATGGCGAACAGACGCTCGACATACTGGTCCTGCTTCAGGGCGGCGGCAGCCTGACGGCGGGCGTGCAAGTCACCACGTTTCGCGAGGGTGATCAGCTTTTCGATGATCGGACGCAGTTCCTTGGCCTTGGGCAAGGTGGTCTTGATCTGCTCATGTTCGATGAGCGAGCCGCACATGTTGGCGAACAGCGCTTTGCGGTGTTCGTGGGTGCGGTTTAGACGGCGGTAGCCGGAACCATGGTTCATTTGTATCTCCTACAGATTTTGCTTTGTCCGGCGGGACCTACGTGCGGTCCCGCTCACCTTGGGGTCTTGTGACCCATAATTTCCCCACCTGCGCGGGCATTTTTGGCAAGTGGTGGGTTGGCACCCACCCTACGACACGACGCGTAGGGTGGGTGAAACCCACCTTCAATCAGAACTGGTCTTCGAAACGCTTGGCCAGATCTTCGATGTTTTCCGGCGGCCAATCTTCGACTTCCATGCCCAGATGCAGACCCATCCCCGACAACACTTCCTTGATTTCGTTCAAGGATTTGCGGCCAAAGTTCGGGGTACGCAGCATTTCGGCTTCGGTCTTCTGGATCAGATCGCCGATATAGACGATGTTGTCGTTCTTGAGGCAGTTGGCCGAACGGACCGACAATTCCAGCTCGTCGACTTTCTTGAGCAGCAGCGGGTTGAACTCCAGCCCGGCATCCTCGACACCCTTGCCAGCGGCTTCCGGCTCGTCAAAGTTGACGAACACGGCCAGTTGGTCTTGCAAGATACGCGCGGCATAGGCCACGGCATCCTCGGGCGACAGCGAGCCGTCGGTTTCCAGCTTGATCGTCAGCTTGTCATAGTCGAGCACCTGACCTTCGCGGGTCGGGGTCACTTCGTAGGACACCTTCTTGACCGGCGAGAAGATCGCATCGATCGGGATAAGACCGATCGGCGCATCCTCGGGGCGGTTCTTGTCGGCGGCGACATAGCCTTTGCCGGTCGAAACCGTCAGTTCCATGAACACATCCGCGCCATCGTCCAGGTGGCAGATCACGTGGTCGCGGTTCAGAACCTCGATCCCCATGCTGTCAGAGATGTCACCAGCGGTCACGACGCCCGGGCCCTTGGCCGAGATCGACAGCCGCTTTGGCCCCTCGACATCCATCTTCATCCGGACGCCCTTGAGGTTCAACACGATGTCGGTGACATCTTCACGCACACCAGCCACCGAGGAAAACTCGTGCAACACATTGTCGATCTGCACCGACGTGATCGCGGCACCCTGCAGCGACGACAGCAGGACGCGACGCAGCGCGTTGCCCAGCGTCAGGCCAAAGCCCCGCTCCAGCGGCTCGGCAACCAGGGTTGCGGTCCGTTGTGCATCCGCACCAGCCTTGACGTTCAGCTGTTGCGGCTTGATCAATTCCAGCCAATTCTTGTGGATCATGCTTTCGCCTCCATACCAGTCCGCTGCCCATGTCCAGAACGGCGGACGCCCGAGGGCCATCTTCGAAACAACGAAATCAGGCCGCGCGAAATGCACGGCCTGACCAATTCAACACGGCGTCAGACGCGACGGCGTTTGGGCGGGCGGCAGCCGTTGTGGGCCAGCGGGGTCACATCACGGATCGAGGTGATGTTGAAGCCGACAGCAGCCAAGGCGCGCAGCGCCGATTCACGGCCCGAACCCGGACCCTGCACTTCGACTTCAATGGTTTTCACGCCATGTTCCTGCGCCTTTTTGCCCGCATCTTCAGCGGCCATCTGAGCGGCATAGGGCGTCGACTTGCGCGAGCCCTTGAAACCCATCGTGCCCGCAGACGACCAGGAAATGGCGTTGCCCTGCACGTCGGAAATCAGGATTTTGGTGTTGTTGAAGGACGAGTTCACATGCGCCACACCAGCGGCGATGTTCTTGCGTTCTTTTTTCTTTGTACGGGCGGTTTTGGTATCGCGTGCCATTCTGTGCGCCCCTTATTTCTTTTTGCCGGCAATGGCCTTTGCGGGGCCTTTGCGGGTGCGAGCGTTGGTGTGGGTGCGCTGGCCGCGGACCGGCAGGCCCTTGCGGTGACGCAGGCCGCGGTAGCAGCCCAGATCCATCAGACGCTTGATGTTCATCGAGGTTTCACGACGCAGGTCGCCCTCGACGGTGAAGTTGGCGTCGATGAATTCACGGATCGCCAGAACCTCGGCATCGGTCAACTGATTGACGCGGCGCGCGCGGTCAATGCTGTTGGCTTCGCAGATTTTCTCGGCGACATCGGGACCGATGCCGTGAATATACTGAAGTGCAATGGGTACCCGCTTTGCAGTCGGGATGTTAACGCCAGCAATACGTGCCAAACGCGTTTTCCTTTTACGTTGCGGCTCCGTGATACCAGAGCCTTTTTTCACAACCCGGAGGCGCCAAAGCGTCCCGGAAACGATAACCCGCCGCGAACTGATTCCGCAGCGGGACGCCGTGCTTTATGGGCTTTTCATGACACCGTCAAGGGCGGCGATGGGGAAACCTCACCCCCTGTCAAGAACTTTCGCAACGGCCGCTGCAACAGCGTCCATTTCGGCCAGACCATCGACCGATGTCAGCTTGCCCTTGGCATAGTAATACCCGATCAGCGGCGAGGTTTTCTTGTAGTATTCCATCAGCCGCACCTTGAGCGCATCGGCATTGTCATCGGCCCGGCGTTTCAGGTTGGTGGATCCGCAGGCATCGCAAACACCCGCTTTGGCGGTCGGGCGGGTGGCGTCGTGGTAAACCTCACCGCAATTGCCACAGGTATAACGGCCCGTGATGCGGGCCACCAGGGCGGCATCATCGACCTGCATTTCCACCACATGGGCCAAAGCCTGCCCCTTGGACGCCAACAGATCACCCAGGGCATCAGCCTGCTTTAACGTACGGGGAAAGCCGTCAAAGATGAAACCGCCGGCGGCAGGATGATCCAGCTTTTCGGCAATCAGTCCAATGACGATATCGTCGGTCACCAGATCGCCACGGTCCATCACGGCCGCTACAACACGCCCCATTTCGGTGCCCGATGTCCGGGCCTCGCGCAGCATGTCGCCGGTGGACAGTTGAACCATCTGGCGTTCGTCCACCAAACGTTTGGCCTGCGTTCCCTTGCCGGCGCCCGGAGGGCCAAGAAGAATTAAATTGACCATCAGGCCCCCCATAGTTGGTTTTCTGCAGCGCCGGGGTTCTAGCGCCCCGCTCTACGCAGTGCGATGTGGCTTAGCGCCGCGCCGGTGCCTTGGGTGCCGGACGTTTCTTGCCGCGCAATTGCGACCGTTCGATCAGCCCCTCATACTGGTGGGCCAACATGTGCGACTGCACCTGATTGATTGTGTCCATCGTCACCGAAACCACAATCAGCACCGAGGTTCCGCCAAAGTAGAACGGAATGGCGAATTGGTGACGCAGAAACTCGGGCAACAACACCACCAGCGCCAGATAGCCCGAACCCACGACCAGAATCCGGGTGACGACATAGTCAAGGTAATCCTGGGTCTTTTTGCCGGGCCGGATGCCGGGGATGAAACCGTTCTGGTTTTTCAGGTTCTCGGCCACTTCATCGGTTTTGAAGGCGACGTTCGTGGTATAGAAATAGGCAAAGAACACGACCAGCGCGCTTTGCAAGATCAGATACAACGGCTGACCCGGCCCCAGATAGGCCAGAACGGTCGACATGATCGGATTGGTCTGCGCCGAGGCAAAGGTGCCAACCGTGCTGGGCAGCAACAACAGCGACGAGGCAAAGATCGCCGGAATGACGCCGGCCGGGTTCACCTTGATCGGCAGATGCGACGAACCACCGTCATAGACCTTCATGCCCACTTGACGCCGGGGATATTGGATGTGGATCTTGCGCAGGGCGCGTTCCATGAAGACCACAAAGGCAATGACCGCGATAACCAGAATGATCGTCCCGATGATCACGAAGGGCGACATGGCCCCGGTGCGACCCTGTGCCAGAAACTGTGCCAAAGCGGCCGGGATTTCGGCAACAATGCCGGTAAAGATGATCAGCGACACACCGTTGCCGATGCCGCGCGCGGTGATCTGTTCGCCCAGCCACATCAGGAACATGGTGCCCCCAACCAGCGTGATCACGCAGGACAGGTTGAAAAACAGCCCCGGATTGGTCGCCAACCCCCCCGCCGAAATCGACGCCGCAATCGCCCAGCCCTGAAAAATCGCCAGACCCACGGTGGAATAGCGAGTGTATTGGTTGATCTTCCTACGGCCCTGCTCGCCTTCCTTTTTCAACTGCTCCAGGGCGGGCACCATTGATGACAGCAACTGAACGATGATCGAGGCCGAGATATAGGGCATGACCCCCAGGGCAAAGATGCCCATGCGGCTGATGGCACCGCCAGTGAACATGCTGAGCATGCCAGACAGGCCCGATCCCGCGCCATCCATGAATTCGCGCAGCGCGCTGCCGTCGATACCGGGGACAGGGATGAAGGTGCCCAGACGGTACACCATCAGCAGCATCACGGTATAAAGGATGCGCTGCCGCAGGTCGGTCGCCTTACCCAGCGCCCCCCATGATAGGTTCGCGGCCATTTGTTCGGCGGCTGATGCCATGTCGGAATGCCTTTTTACGCGATGAGAAACGCCGCCGATCCGGGTTTCCGGTCGGCGGCGCGGGAAACTTGGGAATGATGTAAGCGGTCCTGCGACCGCCCACAATACCTTATGCCGTTTTGCGCACTGCCTTGACAAACGGCGCCAGTTCCGGGGCCACCGTCAGGGTGCCACCAGCCGCCGCAACCGCCTCGATCGCCGCTGCGGAGGCACCGGTGACGTTCAGGTTCAGCTTCGACGTGCACTCGCCCTTGGCCAGAATACGGATGCCGTCACGCTTGTGCGAGGTCAGGCCAGCTGCGATCAAGATATCCTCGTTGATCTCGGCGGCGATGTCCAACTTGCCCAGCGCCACGAACTTTTCGATCAGGCCCAGGTTGATGACAGCGTAACGCTTTTGGTTCGGCTTGTTAAAGCCGCGCTTCGGCAAACGCCGATACAGCGGCATCTGACCGCCTTCGTAGCCGCCAATGGCGACGCCCGAACGCGATTTCTGACCCTTGATACCCCGGCCAGCCGTCTTGCCCTTGCCCGAACCGGGACCACGGGCAACACGCTTTTGCTTGGGTGTAGCACCCGGATTGTCGTGCAACTCATGCAGTTTCATGTCGCAAACTCCTATGCCGGAAAGCCCCGGCCTGCGACGGGCAGGGGCAACGCGGCTGATGGTTGATTCTCGTGGCGATAGGGGGCCACCGGGGGCGTATAGAGGCGGATCGCTGTGCTTGCAAGTAGGGTGGGTGCAATCCGCCCTACCCTTGATGCGGCCCAATGTGGAACATCATGCCAGTCATAGCGCCATCAACATAGGAAAGAGGGCGAAAAAGGTAATACACCCATTCCGCCCCCAAGGGGAAGATCATGTAGGCATTCCCGTCCTTGGCCCAGACTTCCGTCCAAGAAACCCTCAAGCCCGAATAGACCAGGACATAAGCAATCAGGACTAGGGCAATAAATCTGAGCATTCGGTCGCGCTTACGCCCCGGCAGGCCAAACAAACTCCGGCCGCAGCCCCTCGAACACCGGGCGGCCATCGTGCGGCTTTTCATAGCCCTTCGTCTCGTCCCAGAACGCATGATAACTGGCCTTGGGGAAGGCGGCATCGTCATAGCCCATGACGTTCGGCACGGCCACGCGGATGCGGCCCTGTTTGTCGTCCAGCATCAGCACGGCGCCGCACTCGCCGCACAGGCAAATCTCCAGCGGGCCGTTCGGGTTCCCCGCGTTGAAGGGCACGCGCTTGATCTTTTCAGGATGGTCCACCGTCACATCGCCATGGTTGAAAAAGGCGACATGGGTGTGCTGCTGTCCGGTGACGGATTTGCAGACGTTGCAGTGACATTCATGATTGTCGATGGGTTCAGCGGCAGCCGTTACATGGACATGCGCGCAGCCCCCGGCATAATTCCCGGCCATGGCTCTCTCCCTGTCATACCCCCAAGGGTGGTGACAGATTAGCACAAAATTTAGGCAATCCCAGATTCGTTTTCAAATGCAAAACGCCCCACCTTTGCAGGCAGGGCGTTCAGCAAAGATGGGCAGATTGCCCATCCTACAAGTATTCAGCCACGTTCTTCGATGATCTCGACCATGTGGCGTACGGCGTGAACCATACCACGGATGGACGGGGTGTCTTCCAGCTCGCGGGTGCGGCGGATCTTGTTCAGGCCCAGACCCTTGAGGGTCGCGGTCTGAACAGCAGGACGGCGGGCGGCAGATTTGGTCTGCATCACGACGATTGTCTTTTTACCCGTAACAATTTTCTCGTCAGCCATGATCAAGCCTCCACGGTTTCGGACGCGGTTTCGGCTTCCGGCTTGCGCAGGATCTCCGCTACCTTTTTGCCACGACGCGCCGCCACCTGACGGGGCGAGGTTTCATGCTTGAGCCCGTCAATCGTGGCGCGAACCATGTTGTAAGGGTTCGAGGTGCCGATCGACTTGGCCACAACGTCTTGCAGACCCAGCATTTCGAACACGGCGCGCATCGGACCACCGGCAATGATGCCAGTACCCGCCACTGCCGACCGCATCACAACCTTGCCGGCACCGTGGCGACCTTCCATGTCGTGGTGCAGCGTCCGGCCGTCGCGCAGGGCGACGCGGATCATCTGGCGCTTGGCTTGCTCGGTCGCCTTGCGGATGGCTTCCGGCACTTCTTTTGCCTTGCCCTTGCCGAAGCCGACACGACCGCGCTGATCGCCCACAACCACCAAAGCTGCAAAGCCAAAGCGCTTGCCGCCTTTTACGGTTTTGGACACGCGATTGATCGCGACCAGACGGTCAGCGAATTCCGGAGTTTCTTCGGGACGGTTATCGCGGCGGTCATTGCCCCCACGATTGTCCCGGCGGTTTTCACGTTCTGCCATTTTTCTCTCCTCAGAACTTCAAGCCGCCTTCACGGG
>JANNAF010000144.1:0-15456 GCA_031384005.1 Rhodobacterales bacterium
AGTTCGGCGTCTGGTCCCACACCGGACCGTTTCAGGATCGCGGGCGACATGATCGACCCAGCCGACAGGATCACCTCGCGCGTAGCGCGGGCCACTTTGGTCTGGCCATGGTGCAGGTATTCCACGCCCACGGCGGTTTTGCCGTCAAACAATATCCGCGTGACGGTGGCATGGGTGATCAGCCGCACATTGGGATTTTTCAGCGCCGGGCGCAGATAGGCCGCCGCCGCACCACAGCGCCGCCCGTTGCCCACCGTCATCTCCATCGGGCCAAAACCCTCGTGCTGGACCTCGTTCATATTGGCGCTGCGCGGATAGCCCGCCTGAACCGCTGCATCGACAAAGGCGTGATACAAGGGATTGGTTTCAGGGCCCCGAGTGACCTTGAGCGGACCAGTGGTCCCGCGCAGTGGACCTGCCCGCTGAACCCCCTCTGCCCGTTGGAAATAGGGCAGCACATTGGCCCAGTGCCAACCCGTGGCACCCTTGGCGGCCCACAGTTCATAATCCACCGGATTGCCGCGCACATAGCACATGCCATTGATCGACGATGCCCCCCCCCATCCCCTTGCCACGCGGCAGGTTGATGCAGCGCCCGTCCAGCGCGGGTTCGCGTTCGGTCTTCATCCCCCAATTATAGCGTTTGGTGTTCATCGGAATGGTCAGCGCCGCAGGCATGGACACGATCACCGACCGCTCGCTGCCACCTGCCTCCAACACCAGAATGCGCACGCCGCCATCTTCCGACAAACGCCGCGCCAGCACGCTGCCCGCCGATCCGGCCCCGATGATCACATAGTCAAAGACGGCGCTGTCACTCAATGATGACATAGTATTTCAACATGGGCACGGATTGACGCCAATAGCCGCAAAACCCCTTGGGCACGAAAAACGCATCCCCTGCCCGGTAGGTTTCCGAAAAACCGTCCGCCTCCAAAGTCACCTCGCCCTCAAGGACATACATGAATTCGTCTGCGGCATAGCTGTCGTACCATTCCGTATAGGCCTGCGATCGCCAGATGCCGGTGCGAAACCTGGGGTTTGCGCGGTCGAAATAGACATGATCACGGCCCATAGGGTTACCGTCGACAAGTTTGGCGGTTTCTTGCAGCATATCGGGCGCTGCCATCCAGCCATCAGGGCCTGTTGCGGAAAACTTGATCGGCAGGGGCAAATCCGTCTCCTGTAGGTGGGGTAGAACAGGCTGGATCCGGCCCGTCTGAACAATTGTTAGGCGAGCAATGCAAGATTGCCGAATCACTAATCTTCCCCAAGAGTAACCTGAAGTTATCAAAACCAAGGATTGTGATGCGTGACAGACTGCCCCTGACCGCGCTGCGGGCCTTTGACGCGGCCGCCAGAAACGGGTCGCTGACGGCGGCGGCGGCGAAATTGGGCGTGACGCGGCCTGCGGTCAGCAAACAGATCAAGCTGTTGGAACAGATCCTGTCTTGTGGCCTGATGGACCGTGTCGGCAACACGGTCCGCCTGACCCCCGCTGGCAAGGATCTGAGCCAAAGCGTCGCCGCTGCCTTTGATCAGATCGCAGCCACGACCAATCGGCTGGCCCGGGGCAACGGATCGCCCGATGTTTTGCGTATTCTGGTTGACCGCGACTTTGCCTCGTCCTTTCTGGCGGGGCATATCGGGCAGTTTCTGGTCCGCAACCCCGGTGTGTCGGTCGAAGTTGTGGCCGAACGGAACGGCAGGCTGCGGCTGGACGAAAATTTCAACTTTCGCATCTTTTACGGCTATTTTGACGCCAATCCGCAGGCAGGACTGCACGAGGAAGTGCTATGTCATTGGTACGATCTGACCGTCTGCACCCCCGATTACGCCACTGCCCATGTCAGCAAGGCTGGGGCGCTGGTCGATGCGCAGTTGTTGATCGACGGCAATTATGACGTGTGGGACAACTGGTTCGTACAAACCGGACAGCCCCATCCCGGCACGGCCCGCCATATCACCCATTTCAACGAAACTTCGCTATGCTTGTCGACGGCCATGTCGGGCGGCGGCATCACGATCGGCGATTCCATTCTGGCCTATCCGGCGATCCGCGCAGGCCGCCTGACCCTGCCCTTTCGCCATGGGTTGGAAAGCGCGCAGTGCTATTCGATGTTCACCCGCAGTACCGCGCGCCTGACTGTGGCCGAGGCCGCCTTTCGCGACTGGCTGATGCAGGTGGTAGGTTTGCATCAGGCCGATGTGGGCGCCTATCTGGTGGACAACGGCATCAATCTAATCGCCCGCAGTCAGGGTTGACGGGGTTGGCAGGGTCGGCAGGGTCGGCGCGACCGTCTGGCGGGCCCATCCGGCAACAGGGCGCGGTCTGGCTGGATTTGCCAAGGTCACAGTGCCTTGCCGTCCGGACCAAAGGCATGGGCACGGGTGGCATCAAAGGCCAGCGCAGTCTGGTCACCGGGCCGGGCGGGCAAGTCACCCACACCCTGCAAGGTGACAGGGCCGGCAGTGGTTTCCAGCTGGCCAAGTGTCTGATAGCCAGGGCGTTCCACCAGACGGATACGGGACGGCAGGACGGCCTCCGCTGCATCAGATGCGGTCAGGGTGACGTGTTCGGGACAGGTGGCAAGGTCGGCCCTGGGGATGTCGGGCACCGGTTGGCGCGGGTTCAAGGTAGAGGGGCGCGCGCCGGGCTCAGGGTCCAGCGGCAGGCTGGTCCCAAAGGCGATGACGATCGCGGGCAGAAAATTCATCAACGCTGAACCGATGAACGGGGTGACACAGCGGTCGGCGGGATGGGCCTACGGTTCCATCGGTGCGCCAACCTGCCGGATGCGGCCCTGATCCCGCACCACGATGCGGCCTGCCGTGGTCATCGCCGCGATCAGGTCATGGGTGCCGTCGATCATGGTTGCGGCAAGGTCGTGGTGCAGGTTGGCATGCGCCATCCGCCTCTGTTCCCGCAGCACCGCGTCAAGGTTGGACAGCGGCTCCTCAAACTAGAACACCTCGGGGTTGCGAACCAGCACCCGACCTTTGGCAACGCGCGGGCGCTGGCCGCCCAACAGCAGGGCGGGCCTGCGGTCCAACAAGTGGTCAAGCTGCCAGGTGCGGCCCACCCCGGCGGCGCGGGCAAGGCGTTTGGCCTTGGGCTGGCCCACCGCCTCCCGCGATAAGGCGATGTTTTCGGCAACGGTCATATGGGGGCAAAGCGCATAGCCCTGGAACACCACGGCGATGCGGCGGTCAGCGGGTTCAAGGTCGGCCACATCGCGGTCGCCGATGGTGGCGGTCCCGGCGCTGGCATCCTCAAACACGGCGATATCGCGCAAAAGGGCGGGTTTGCCACAGCCCAAGGGGCCAAGAAGGGCGCAAAACTTGGCCCGTCTCAATGGTCAGATCGATGACCTGCGGGCCCGAAAGGCGCAGAAGGTTTTGAAAAACCGGCTCAGCCGGACATCGGGCATGGCGTTACTCCTGCAGCCAGACCTGCATCGGGTTGGGTCCGCGGTTGCACCAGATGTAATAGGGAACGGCGGTCAGGGGCCACGGCACCTCGGGGCCGCGCAGGGTGCGGTACAGGTCAGGGCCCCAAGTGTCCACATCGCCTAGCTGGGCCGGGGCGGTAAGGGTGGTGATGCCGCCCAACAGGTCCCCGCGCCATTCGGGCGTAAGGTCGGCCATGGCGGGCAGCCGCAGGCGGGTGACTGGGGCGGCGATATCCTGCCCTTCGACGCAATAGATCAACGGCCCACGGCGCAGCGCCACCCGGCCCACATCCTGCCTGACGTCGGGATGGGCATACAAACGCTCTGCCGGCATCGGCAAGCACAGCGAAACCGTGTCCCCCTTGGCCCAGCCGCGGGTGATCTTCAGGTAACCGCGATCAGTGGTAACCGGAATATCCACCCCGTTGACGCGGGCCGTCGGATTTTTTGCCCAAGCCGGAATGCGCAGGGCCACGGTAAATGTGGCGGGCATTGCAGGGGCAACGGCAATCGCAATATCACCCGACCAAGGATAGTTCGACGTTTCCGTCAGTGTGACGGCGGTTCCGGCAATCGGCAGCGTGGTCGCGGCACCACCGTACAGATGGACGGCAACCTCGGTTTCCGCGACCGAATAGAAATAGCCTGCAACCGAGGCGACCAGACGCGCCACGTTCATCGTGCAGCACGGACAGGGGTGCCAATCCCAGCGTTTGTGGCTGCCGTCACTTTCCAGCTTGTTGTCATAGAAATAGGTGGTGCCGTCCTGCGACAGCCCGGCCAGTGAGGTGTTGTAAAGCGCCAGCTCCAGAATGTCGGCATATTGGCTGTCAAGGTCAAGGTTCAGCATGCGTGCCGCCCAGAACACCATGGCAACACTTGCGCAGGTTTCGGCATAGGCAGTGTCGTTGGGCAGGTCGTAATCCTTGGTGAAACCCTCATTGCTGGCGCTGGGGCCAAAGCCGCCGGTGACATACATCCGCGTGCGGGTCACATCGGCCCACAGGGTTTCGCAGGCCGATTTCAGCCCCGGGTCGCCAAGTTCGGCGGCAAGGTCGGCCATGGCGGTGTACATGTACATGGCGCGAACAGCGTGGCCCACGACCTTGGTCTGTTGGCGTACGGGCTTGTGGGATTGGTTGTATTCATAGGTGGCTTGCAAAAACGCCCCGGGCTTTTCGCCCCGTGCTTCGCGCTCGATGTCAAAGTACTGCGGCTGCGCACCGCGTTCGTTGATGAAATAGGTGGCAAGGTCCAGGTACTTGCGCAGGCCCGTGGCGTGAAACAGCTTGACCAGCGCCAGTTCAATTTCCTGATGGCCGCAATAGCCGCGCTTTTGGCCGGGTTTCGGACCAAAGACCGTGGCGATATGATCCATGTACCGCATCATGACCTGCATCATCCGGTCGCGGCCGGTTGCGTGGAAATAGGCGACCGCCCCTTCCAGCATATGGCCGGCGTTGTACATCTCGTGGTTGTCACGCAGGTTGGTCCAGCGGTTTTGCGGTTCGCGCTCCAGATACCAGCAATTCAAATAGCCGTCCGGGGCTTGGGCCTTTTCCAGATCGTCAATGATCGCCTCGATCTGGCTTTCCACGATCGGGTCGCGGCGGTGGGAAATCGCGTATGCGGCGGCCTCGACCCATTTGCCGACGTCAGAATCCCAGAATATCTGAGTGGTAAAGTTGTGGTGGTTCAGCGGGATGCGCAGCGGCGGCACCGGTTGTGGCAGTTTCAGGCTTTCCAGCATGTCATATTCCGCCAGTTTGCGATGCTGGCTGGGGATGGTGCGCGTTAACACACATTCCAGCCTTTCGGACCAGAACGGGCCGGTGATCTTGACGTCGCTGAACCTGACCGAGGCATATTTCCGCATCTCACTCTCCTGTCGTTAGGGTGCCAGGCGTCGATGCCCGGGCAATGAGGGTACAAGGCAGCCGGCGCTGGCCCTGTTCATCGGTGCCGCCGATCTTGCGCGCCATGCCGCGCCCTGCCTCGGCACCAAGGCCGGCCAGGGTCATGGCGATGGATGTCAGCGGCGGGCGTGCCGCCTCGGCCATCACGGGCCCAATTGTCAAAACCGACCGCAGCCACGTCAGCGGGCACCCGCAGGCCCTGTTCACGCAGGGCGTCGACCGCACCACGGGGGACCTGATCGTTGTCGTAAAACAGCGCATCAGGATTGGCAAGGCCAGGACCAAAAAGCAGCGCCACAGCCGCGCGGCCCCTGCCCTCCCCAGTGCCGCCAGATGACCGGCATGGCGCAGTCCCACCGCCCCATAGTGGCGCGGGCCGGTGGATGCGGCAGCGTTGAAAGGACAGCAGGTGATCGACCGGAATCCAACGCCCCGCCAGATGCACCGGCGGCGCACGGTCAGACCTGCGGGCGGTGACCACGATGCCGTCAACCTGCTTGGCCATCAGCAGTTCGGCATGCGCCGCCTCGCGCGCGGGATCGGCTGTGGTGTTGCACATGCACACGCCCATCCCCAGTGGGGCAAAAACGCCTTCCAAACCCTCCATCATGGGCATGGTGAAACGGCCAAAACTGTCGTCGGAAATCAGGCCAACGGCGCCAGACAGGCCGGTATGCAGGCTTTTGGCCAGCAGGTTGCGACAAAACTGCAATTCACGCGCGGCATCCGGCACCCGTTCGCGGGTTTCGGGCGACAGGGTGCCGGTGTCGTTCAACGCCTTGGACACCGTGCCAAGGGACACCCCCGCCGCGCGGGCCACAACGCGGATGGTCAAGGTTGGTCGGGTCGCGCTCATTTCACCGCTCCCGACAACAGGCCCAAAATGTAATCGCGCTGCAACAATAGATTGGCACCATGCAGGTCAGGATCGACACGATCACCGCGGCCTACAAACCGCCCCAGTTGACCGCGCCAGAATTGCCACTCATCACGCCGGTCATCATGATGGGCACGCTAAAGCTGTCTTAGGGGTTCATCAAGATCAGGGCCCCGATGAATGCGTTCCACGAGGTGATGAAGGCGAATAACGCCACCGTCACGATGCCGGGTGCCACCAGCGGCCAAAAATGCGCCGGAAAGCAAAGAAGGATACCGAAGATGTGGCAGCAGCGGTTGCCGAACGGATGAAGGGCCACCCCGGCGCCCTTTCCTTGACGGTCATTCTGGACGCAGACCCAGCCGTGTACCGGCTGGGCTATGGGGACATGGGCAGCCTGTTCGTGTTACGTGACGCCGCCAAAG
Source organism: Rhodobacterales bacterium (assembly GCA_031384005.1). Classification (GTDB taxonomy): domain Bacteria; phylum Pseudomonadota; class Alphaproteobacteria; order Rhodobacterales; family Rhodobacteraceae; genus Stagnihabitans. The sequence continues at coordinate 6,671 of JANNAF010000144.1, forward strand.
CCGCAAACTTTGACCTACGGGCGCAGGATGGCATCCGCATCGGCATCGTCATTTCAGATGCGGTGACCATGATCTACTCCCCCGTGCCCCGGTACATCGCGGCGGTGTCGCCTTCGGACAAGGGTGCGTTCACGGGACGCTGATCGAGCCGCGCAAAAGCATTCTTATGTCGCGCCAGCAAGCATACCGTCGCACAGGGCATGGCGGGCCTGATGACAGGTGAAATCAGAAAACACGAATAAATCCAAGTGTTTTCAATGTGATCTGGCGGAGGGAACGCGACTGGGGTCGAACCTTCTCTGAGGCGTAAGTCATTGAATTATATAAGACCAGAACTCGGAAGCACACGCGCTACGCACTTCGGCGGCTTTTGGCCGAACCTGTTCCACCAGAACCGCATCGTCTCATGGCTGATCTCGATGCCGCGCTCGTGCAACAGATCCTCGACATTACGCAGCGAGAACGGAAACCAGATGTACATCGTCACAGCTAGGGCGGTGATCTCGGGACTGGTTCGGAAGTAGCGGAACGGGCTGCGCGTGGTCATCTTGGGAAGATATTCGACCGCCGAGCTCGCCTAAACATTCATCGCCCTGACAGCGCCCGAAAACCGGGTCTTGTCCGGCGGCGACCTCAGCGGTGGTTAGGGTAGGGGCGGATTGAAGCGACAGCACTCCCTTGCAATCGCCAAGAAGACCGAACCGCTTGGGCCATGCTGGTGCATCAAGAGGACTGCCGGGCCACTACAATGGCCTGAACCGGTACGAACCGTGGAGGCCACCGGCTGCCGCTCCCCTTTTTCGATGCAATTCCGTATCCTCTGTGCTAGCGATTGCTTATGACTACTATTGCTCCAGCAGGCCTTCAACGGGACGGACTGTGCCGCATCCTCAGTCTCGATGGTGGCGGTGCGAAAGGATTCTACACGCTGGGAGTGCTAAGGGAGATTGAGGCGGCCGCAAAAAGACCTTTGTGCGAGGTCTTCGATGTGATTTTCGGGACTAGCACAGGCTCAATCATAGCTTCGTTGCTTGCGATTGGGAGGTCAGTGGAGGATATTCATACGCTGTACAGCAAGCATGTCCCAGGTGTAATGCAGGCGAAACAACCCCCACAAAAGTCGCATCGTCTATCAAGAGTTGGCGTCCTTGCATTTGGAGATCGAAAATTTGATGCGGTGAAGACAAACTTAGGGGTCGTGGCAACGAAATGGCAGATAGAGACTCCTATGATCTTTAAGAGCTTTGCCGGTCAGGCTCACGGTCGGACTGCAACTTTTGTGCCCGGCTTCGGATGCTTCATCCGCGATGCCGTACAGGCTTCCTGCTCTGCTTTTCCATTCTTCGAGAAGATGACCGTCACTACATCTACAAAAGATAAAGTTGAGCTCATCGATGGCGGCTACTGCGCCAACAATCCCACTCTTTATGCTTTAGCGGACGCGGTTGGAGCGCTGGGTTTTCAGGCAAAAAACTGTCGGGTCATCAGCATAGGCTGTGGCAATTACCCTCCGCGGAAAACAAGCTGGGAAGCCGAGATAGCGACGAGGGTCAAGTTGGCAATCGCTCGGCAGTTCTTCTTTGACGTTCAGTTGCTGCAGAAGACAATGGAGATCAACACAGCTTCCATGGAGCAGCTTCGGCAGATACTCTTCCCAACGGTCCCTGCTATTCGCATCAGCGACCGATTCGAGAAACCTGAGATGGCGACGGATATGTTCGAGCACGACATGGGTAAGCTAAACCTGCTCAGGCAAAGGGGATCAGAGTCGTTCGCCAGTAGGGAGGCAGATATTCGAGCGATGTTAATGGGAGCATGAAGGGCAATTCGAGAAGCGCAATTGGAGTATTGGTCGAAGCCAGGATCGATAGACCAGTCCGCTACGACACATAGTACTAAGAAGACAGTTTTCGAAGATGTTCATATGCCGTGTTCTTAGTGTGATTGAAATTCTAAATTGCAAGGTTCCTATCGCAACGGGACCAAAATTGTAGAAAGAGACAGTGATGTCTATGTTTCTCGAAGCTCAAACAACCACGATAAGTTGGCTTGATCGGTCAGATAGGTCCAAGTTCCGATGAAGAACGAACTATATGTACTGCTGCACCCGACGTCACCTGTCACTTGGCGAGTTGGGAATTGTGAATCGCTCACTCGAGATGTGATAAAGCTTTGGCGCGATTGGTCGCAAATGGTCTGAGGTGCGCGATGGCCATTACTGAGGGACAACTGAGAGTATGGGCAGAGCGCGGAACTGCGGAGAGACTTAAAACAGTGATTACAGTCGCTGAGGCGCAAATACTCTCTCCGAGGGCTCCCAAATTACTTCAAAGGTGCGATCTCTTCTTACAAGGATCATATGCACAGAAGACAAATATCGGCTCGTCGAGCGACGTCGATTTGCTGCTGATTTCCAAAAGGTTTACAACTCGTGACGGAGCCGCACTCAAAGACATTCGCAGTTGGCAGCGTGAGCACGCGCTATTAAAGAACACAGCGTATTCCTGGCTCAAGGTATGTTACGGCAATAAAGTTTTTTTGAACCGCAAGGTTGTCCATGTCCAAAGGGGAGATGGGCACAACGCGATGGATATCTTGCCCTGCTTCCAGCACGTTAAAAATACGGAAGTGAACCAAATGCCTAGAACGCACCGGGGAGTAAGTTTTTTTCTCAACGACGGAACGATGATTACTAACTTCCCATTTGCCCTCGCTTCACAGGGTGAGATAAAGCATCAAGCAACCAATTGCTACTTCAAACCAATGGTCCGCATTCTAAAGAGTATGCGCGACATCGCCAAGGATTTGGACCTACCCGATAAGTTTTTTTATGCCGCTCCATCTTATTACATAGAGGGGTTGCTCTACAACGCCCCAAATTCACTTTTTGGTGGAAGCTATACTGAAACTTTTTTAAAGACAGTGGCCTGGCTATTAAAGGGCGACAAAGGTAGCTATTTCTGCGTGAATAGCCTTCAGAGGCTTTGTAACGATGCTGAAATGGGGGGTTGGAGTACAAAGGATTGCGAAAATTTTCTCATTGCAATGATGCACCTATGGGACAATTGGAATAGACTGGATGGCCCTATTGCCGAATAGTAGCTGACATGTGCACACATGGGTGATGAAGTTCACTCTGCTCGAGCGGACGAAGCGGGTGAAGTATGTTCCATCGCCCGAGGAAGTTGCCCGGGAAGACCGTCGCAAAGAAAAGCAGGCGCGATCATGGCGGCGAAACGACTGGGACAGCTCGCCTTTTGGGTAGGCTTGGCGCACGGGCCGACATTGACTGGCACGACTTCGGCTATAACGAGTCGTTTATTCCATCCCGTGCATCATTGCAGCCGCTTCTCCGCAGGCATCTTGGTGATGTCCCAGGACAAACCAATCTACTGCTCAGGTGAGGTCAGCGGTCTAGACACTCAGCCACCGGATAAACTCTAGCGCCCCTGCACCCAGTTCGCCACGATCAACCCCGGCACACCGTCCACTTCCCGTTCGGCATCCCGCGCCAGATCCAAGCGCTTCGGCAGCTTGACCTGCGGCACCAGCAGAAAGATCGGCGCGGTCACAACGCCCCGGCCGGTTTTCGACCGTGACGCAACGGCTCGCCCCTTTGTGTTCAGCCGCCCTTCAGCGACCAGCAGGCTCGGGCCCCCGCGGCGGTAGATGAACCGCAGGCGCAGGCCGGTGCGCCTTTCCCATTCGCCGGGGGTGATCCTGCCGCCGCGCGTGGACTTGCCTGCAGCGGGCGTGGGTATCGCCAGCCAAAACCCGTTTTTCGAGCGGATTAGTGGGCCGGTGTCATGCGCGCCGATAATCACCGGGGCGTTCGACCAGACCAGAGCCGCCGCGTTCAGACTTTCGCCGGATTTCGGAAAGCTGGCGGAGCGGATCGAGTTGGCGAGACGTGTGCCCAGCCCCGCGCCGGTGATCTGGCCGCGCCAGGCAGATTTCAGGCCGATGCCGGCTTGGCGCATGGCGGCGGTGACAGCGCGTTCGCCAGCGGCAACCTCGGCCGCCATCAGGGCGACGATTTCCGGATCGATGGCGAGCTTCAGTTTCACGCGGGCCTCAAATCCACTGTCCAGACCAGCCGTTCGCGATCTCGGACGGGCTCGCCCTGTATCAGGAAGGCGTCCCCGTCGATCTCGATCCGGTCGCCGGGGCGCGGGTTCGGCACCTCGGCGACGCGCAGGTCAATCCGGGTGGTTTCGGACCAGAGACGTGCATCGCCGAAGTCGGTGACTGCATCGGCACGCCGGGCGACGACGCGCACCAGAACCGGTGCGCCGCCGTCAGCGATGTAGACCGCATCCCGCCCCATGTTCGGATCGGCGAAGAGCGCGCCGACGGCGGCGGCGAATGCAGACATCAGAACGCGCCGTTCAGACGCACCCGGCCGATCAGGTCGGTTGCCCCACCTGCGACAGCCTCGGTCGCGACGCCGATCAGCGTGTTTGCGGTCAGGGTCTTGGTGGTCTGCTTGGCGGTGTTGTCCCAGTAGATCCTGTCGCCTGCAACCCAAGCCTGCGAGGCGACCTTCTTCAGATCGTAGACGCCTTCGACTGCAGTTTCGACCGGATCGCCAAGGATAGCCGTGCCAGCGGCAACGCCGAAGATGGAGCCGACGAGCAAGCCGTCACCAGAGGTGACGGCATAGGGGGCAGTCAGGGTGATGGTATTGCCGGGTTGGACGTAGTTCTTCATGGCGGATGTCCTTTCGCGAACGTGGAAACAGGCGGCGTAAGGGCCGCCTGTCAGGGTTCAGGTGATGGAATGGTCCCGGCTTACGCGCCGGGATTTCGGTAAAGACCGCGCCAGTCGATGGCCTTGGCGCCGAAGTCGAGGCGGCACTTGATCTCCACCCCGTCGACGTCGAAGCCGTTGCGGGTCTCGACGTAGGCACCCTGCTGGCCCTCCAGATAGGCATACTCGATGGTGTCGATCTGGTTGGGCGACGCCGCCAAGTACCAGGCGATGGGACTGGCGGCATCGAGCCGGGGCTCGCTGATCGGGCTCAGCGTCCGGATCGATTGCGGCACCACCTTGGAGGTGTCGGCGGGCACGAGGTTCTGTGCGACCAGTTGCTCGGCCTTCAGTTCAAGGGCGGCGGACACGATCAGCAAGGCGGGGCGGATGTTCAGGACGGTCTTCTTGTCGAAGCCGGTCTGCAGCGCCATCGCGGCCCGCGCGGCACCCACCGCATCGACCGCCAGCGCCTTACCGGTCGCGGCGAGGTTCTTGTGGGTGGTATGGAACAGCGCGTTTCCGTCGGCCATCGCCGGGTTGGCGGTGATGATGCCCCAGACCACATCCGATTCCAGCTGGGCGATGGAGTTGCCATACATCGCCGGGATCCGGGTGAAGGCATCGAGATCGTCGTTGATCAGGGTCTGGCGGGTGATGGCGACCACCCGGCCATAAGTCTTGACCTTGTAGCTTTCCTTGCTCTCGCCAAGCGTGCCGCGCTTGAACTCGCCACTTTCACCCACCTCAAGCAGTAGCGGGGCTTCGCCGAGTTGCACGCGGTTCATCGCCTTGAAGTCGGTGGCGAGCACCTGGCGGCAGAACAGCATGAAGGTGCGGGGATAGGTCTCGTAGGCCTGCCGCAGCGTCTTGTTGGTGACGGCCGACAGGATTTCCGGGAAGTCGGAAGTGGAATGCAGCGAGCGCGTTGCCACCTCGTCGCGCGACAGGCCACGCGTGTTGACCCCGGCATTGGTCAGGCTTTCGCGGGCAAGTTCGAGGAGCGACATGCCGCGGTATTGGCGCGCAGAGTCGTCCAGCTGGAACAGTGTCGGGCTGTAGCGGTGCAGCAGCGCATTGGCCACGGCGTCACGGCGGGTCACGCGTTCATCCCGGCCGCCGAGCGGGATCGAGACATGCGGGAAGGTGCGGGTCTCGTCCGACCTGGCGGCGACCTGATCGAGGATGAGGCGGCGGGATTCATCGACGGTGACACCGCGTTTCACCAGATCCTCGGCAAAGCCGCGCTCAAGGTTCAGGCGACCCGCCAGATCGTAGATGGTGGAGACGCGGTCGCGTTCACCCTCGCGCGCCCGGGTGGCGATGGCTTCGGTGTCGGGCGGGGTCGCCGGGGCGGCCTGCGGCAGCGCCCGCGTCTCGACGGCCCGCGCCTGCGGTTCGGCACCGGTATTGGTAGGATCGGTCATCTGGGTCTCCTCGGTCGCATGGGGTTCGGCGGCCGCTGCGGCCGGGGTCTGTTCGGTCATCGGGGATGCTCCTTGTCGTGGGGTGGAAGCGTCCCGGCGATGAAGGAAGCAGTCGTGAAGGGATTGCTTGGCGCGGAAACCGGCTGCGGGGTCGGCGCCGACCGGCAGGGCGGAAACTTCGAACGGTGTCCAGTCCACCGCGCGCCACAACTCGCGGCCGCCATCGGGCTTGGAGACCTCGAAGCGGTGGACCTGGTAGCCGATGGACACCGCCCGGATGTGCCCGGCCTGAATGTCGCGCCAGATCGGCTCCACATCGTCGCGTTCGCTGATCCGGACCAGCGCAATGCCCCGGCCGTTTTCAAGGCGGGCAGAGCCCGGGACAACCGAGCCGATGACCGCATCGAGCGCCCCCAACTCGTGCACTTTCAGGAAAGGCGCGCCCGCGTTCAGCCGTTCCAGCCGCACATGGGTGGGATCGAGGCTCAGTTCCTCGTCGTAAGGCTCGCCGAAGAAACTGGCGCGGCGAACGCGGGCCCCGGCCGACCAGACCACCTCGACGGTGCGGGCGGTCGCATCGGCCGTGTTCGGCGCAAGCTCCGCCGTCCGGCGCATGGCCGGCAGTTCGATCATCGTGTCCATGGGGTCAGTCCTGTTAGGCGGCGTCGGGTTGCGCCGGGTCGCTCTCGGGGTCGGCGGCCGGATCGTTGGCCGGATCGCTTGTCTGGACGCTGCCGGTTTTCGTGACACGGCGCGGGTCGCTGTCGAGCACCAGCCCCAGCGCGTCCAGCTTGGCATTTGTCGCGGCAATCTCGGCCAGCACTGCGTCGGGGTTGCGGCCCTGTTTCGCGATCACCTCGGCCAGCGTCATGGTGCCGAACCGGATCGACAGCAGGTTAGCCATCGCGTCCTTCTGCGGATCGAGCCGCGACCTGCTGGCCTCCATAAAGTCCCGGCTGGCCGAGCTTGACCGGTTCTGGGAGAAAGAGCAGACCAAGGCCGATGTCGAGGTCTTCATCCTGGACGAAGTATTCGCAAGTCTGCCATCTCCGCCTTTCACTCCGGACGAAAAGAAGGCACTGGCGGCTAGCGTCTATGTTCATGTGTGGCAGCAAGCGGTACTCTAATAGTCCGTCTCCACGTAGACCCCCGAGCAGTCGTAAGCGACCGCTGCTGCCGTGGCCCCGTCGTTCATGAACAGCCGCGGCGACAGTAACTGCGTGTTGGCAGGCAGGTCGGCGGTGATCTCCTGCTCGAACACCGCGCCCAAAACTTCATCGACCACCCGTACCCAGACCGAGCTGCCATTGGGCGGTGCCGCGATATAGAGGGTCATCACCCCACCCGTCGCGATGCCGAAACTCGCCCCCATGTCGGTCAGCTTGGGTGCACCGGTGCCGTCATTCGTGACCAGCTGCCAGCGGATGTGGGTGTTGCGCTGGAAGCCGATGCCGATGCAGTTGATGAACGTGGCCAGGGTCAGCGTGGTGGCCACCGCGGCATTGGATCCATTGAGGCCGAAGAATGCTATGCCCGTTGCCTGCAGCGTCGTCAGCGAAATTCGCGTCACGAAGGTCCAGCCGACCAATCCTGCGGCGTTTCCACGGCAGCATGCCCAGCCGGCAGAACGCTGCTCGGCCGCCGAGTCCACCACGGTAGCCGAGGTCACCCAATCCTCTCGTCACCAACTTTCAGCTATAGCTCCAGTTTCGACGCCAGTCTCCTCTGATTGCGAACAGGACAGAGCGGCAACCCAGCTGGCCTATGCCCTTTTTGTATTATAAATCAGATGCTTGAAGCGTAGCACCAAAAGTGCGTCAGTCATCAGGTCCAGAGAATATCGGCCGTGAGAGACGCCTTCCGGCTATCCTGGAGGCCGGGCCGGTTAACAGCCACACCCGCATAACCCCCGAAAACAACGCAAAAATCCGGCCGCAGCTGGATCAGGAGAACGCTTTCGTGAGGGCAAGTGACGGAGGGAACGCGACTGCGGTCGAACCTTCTCTGGACCTTCGTCCCTCCTAAAGCAGGCAATGCTGCCCCCGACATTCCTGGTTACGCAGCCAAACCTTACGCGCGTTTCTAAAAAAAATTCCATCAAAAGCAATGAGTTGCTCAAGTGAAAGGTTGAAGCCGAAATGACAGACCAAGCTGTTGTGCCAAATTGAAATCATGCAACTCAACTTGATACTGCAAATCAAAGAGTTCTCGGACTGTCCCAGTGAGTTCAGCAGCAAGAAACTGAACCAATTGCTCATCACGCTCCTTGGAGAGAGCGCCGAAGGCATCCGTATAGGCACGATGTCTCATTTTCGAGACCCACCGAGAGTAGCTTAATGCATCGTGATGCAAGCAATAAAGACCTGGCACTTCATAGGACTGCAACCTGTAAGCTGATTCCTTCAAATGCAAAATCATTTCAGATCGACAAAAATGGATGCTCGGAGCCAACTTCTCCAAACCACATCGAACGAAGTACTTGCCTTCAGAATGACCATTTATTCTGGTTGCTCTCCGCAATCTTTGCTCAACTTCCTTTGGAAGAAGCTGAGTAAAGCCGCAAGTAACTGGAAGCGACCCTCTAGCAATCGAACCCGAAAACTTCAGCTC
>JANNAF010000395.1:0-1648 GCA_031384005.1 Rhodobacterales bacterium
AAGTGAGGTAATATGGGCAAGATCGTTCTGAACGCTGTTCGCAAGTCCTTTGGCGAGGTGGATGTGATCCCCGGCGTCGATCTGACCATCGAAAACGGCGAGTTTGTCGTCTTCGTGGGGCCGTCGGGCTGCGGCAAATCCACCCTGCTGCGGCTGATCGCGGGGTTGGAGGATACCACATCCGGCGCCATCGTGATTGACGGGGCCGATGCCACCGCCCTGCCGCCTGCCAAGCGCGGGCTGGCGATGGTGTTCCAATCCTACGCCCTGTACCCCCATATGACGGTGCGCAACAACATCCAGTTTCCGCTGAAAATGGCCGGAATGGATGTGGCCGAACAGACCCGCCGCGCCGATGCCGCCGCCAAGGTGCTGAACCTGACCAATTATATGGACCGCAAGCCCGGCCAGTTGTCGGGTGGCCAGCGGCAGCGCGTGGCCATTGGCCGGGCGATTGTGCGCGAACCGCAGGCGTTTTTGTTTGACGAGCCGTTGTCGAACCTGGACGCCGCGTTGCGCGTCAACATGCGGCAGGAAATCACCGAACTGCACCAGTCACTGAAAACCACGATGATCTATGTGACCCATGATCAGGTCGAGGCGATGACGATGGCCGACAAGATCGTGGTCCTGAACGCGGGCCGCATCGAACAGGTGGGCAGCCCGCTGGAGTTGTACAATCACCCCAAGAACACCTTTGTGGCGGGGTTCATCGGCAGCCCCAAGATGAACCTGATCGAGGGGGCTGAGGCGGCGGCGCTGGGGGCGACCACAATTGGTGTGCGGCCAGAACATCTGTCCGTGGTCGATCAGGGCGGCTGGGCGGGGACGGTGGGCCTGTCGGAACATCTGGGGTCGGACACCTTCCTGAAGGTCGCCACCGACACGGTCGGCACCATCAATGTGCGGGCGGGCGGCGAGGTGCAGTTGCGCCACGGCGACCGGGTAAGGCTGTCGCCACAACAGGGCAAAATTCACCGCTTTGGGGCAGACGGAAAGGCCATGCCATGAGACTTCAAGGGAAACGCGCCCTGATCACCGGGGCGGCGCGGGGCATCGGGTTTGAATTTGCCCGCGCCTATGTGGCCGAGGGGGCTGTGGTCACGCTGGCCGACATCAACCGTGCGGCGCTGGATGCGGCGGTGGCCGAATTGGGGCCGCAGGCGCGGGCGCAGGTGATCGACGTGACCGATCAGGCGTCGATTGACGCAGGCTTTGCCGCGGCGGTGGCCGATATGGGCGGGCTGGACATTCTGATCAACAATGCCGCGCTGTTTCAGGCCGGGCCTGTGGTCGAGATTTCGCGGGCGACCTATGACCTTTTGTTCGCGGTCAACGTGGCGGGGACGCTGTTTTGTTTGCAGGCGGCGGCGCGGCATATGGTGGGTCAGGGCGGCGGCAAGATCATCAACATGGCGTCACAGGCCGGGCGGCGCGGCGAGGGGTTGGTGGCCGTCTATTGCGCCACCAAGGCCGCCGTGATCAGCCTGACCCAATCCGCCGGGCTGGACCTGATCAAGCACGGCATCAACGTCAACGCCATTGCCCCCGGCGTGGTGGACGGTGCGCATTGGGACGGGGTGGACGCCGAGTTTGCCAAATATGAAAACCGCCCCTTGGGCGAGAAAAAGCGCCTTGTCGGGGCGGC
>JANNAF010000413.1:0-4396 GCA_031384005.1 Rhodobacterales bacterium
ACAAAGTTCAAGGTCCCGCTCTTGCCAATCACCTTGACCGGGCTGTCCTTGATCGCGCGGCCATTGTCATCGCGCAACCCGATGTTGCGCAGCACCGGCCGCAACCCCAGCACCCGATCCCCGGCCGCCAGCGCCCGCATCATGCCCGCAGGCGTCACCCGAGACTGGGCCCCCAAACCAGAATGATCCACAAACCGCGCCCGCATCCCCAACCGCTCGGCCGCCCAAACCTGCATGGCCGCCGCCGAGGCATCATGACTGCGCGCCCCACTCGCCGCCATCCCCACCGTTTCAGCGGTGATATTGGTGGAAAACCGCAGCATCTGGCGCAGGACAACAGCCAACTCGTCGCTTGACCGCGCCGCCAGCAGCCGCGCCCCCGGCGGCATGACCTGCACCACCTGCGCTGCGGGCAAGGCAATCCCCTGCGCGGCACACAGCGTCGCAAACACCTCAGCCACATAGATAGCAACCTGCCGCACCGGCAACCACCGGCTACCTTCGGACCGCAATGCCGCCCGCGCCACTGTCCACTCCTCCACACCCGGCCCTTGGGCATAACCAAACAGCGGCGCTTCCCGCTCGGCCACGCGCATCCGCGCCATCCTGACCGGCGGGACATACCGCTCACCGCGCGCGTTCATCGCCACGGTGGCACCACCCTTGGTCCATTCGAAATTCACCCGGTTAAAGTTCAGCCCCAACCCCGACAACCCCGGATTATAACCCACCTGCACCGGCTGATCCCCGGTGATACGTTCAAAACTGGGCAAGGCCCCGGCATAAGCCAGAAACCGACCCGTCACCCGCCGCAACCCGGTCTGCGCCAACGCGGCCACCAGATCGCCCATCTTGTCACTGTCCAAGGTCGGATCACCCCCCCCCACCAGCACCAGATCGCCGTCCAGCCGGTCGCCGTTAACCTGCCCCACCGCCATGATCCGCGTGGTGAACCGATGCCCGGCCCCCAGCCGCTCCAACCCATATAACGCGGTGATCGCCTTGACGACGGACGCAGGCGGCACCAGTGCGTCGGCGTTCTCCTGCTCCAACACCCGACCGCTGGCCACCTCTGCCACGATGAACCCGGTCGTCCCACCCAGCTTGGCCGCACCCACCAACCCCGAGGCGCTGCCCACAGCCCCCGCCGTCAACACGCTGCCGCCATCGGGCCGCGCCAAGGGCCGCAGCGACCGCGTCACCGCCTCGCCCCAAACCGGCGCCGCCACACCCGCGACCAACCCCGCCAATACCCCGCGTCGCGTCATTGTCATTGTGTCAAACGCCCCGCCAAAACCTCACCCACTCTCGCCTGGAAATAGACCACCCCCCGCTCGTGCCGGGGCGACAATGGCCCTGGCCGATAACCGCCACTGGCATAATTCTTTTGCGTTTCGATACAAACCTCGAAATCCTCGCGCACCACAGCCAACGTCCCCTGAATGGTACGCTCCTGCTCGGCCGTGTCCTTAGAACCGTCGAAATAAAAGTCATAGATCAACTCGGTCCGCCCCTCGTCCAGGGGGTTGATCCGGCTGGTGTTCATGCCACCGGCAAACAGCGACAGCGTCCAGTTCGGCCACATCCACAGCCACTTGCCGCGATACCACAACCCCTCCCTGGGCGGCGCCGTCATCCGCACCATCCCGTCATGCGCCGTCGTCTCGAACGCGTCAAAGTCGATGGCGGCATGAAACGCCGGATGGATGCCGGGAATGTGCAAACCCTCGACAAAGTTGTCGGTGTAGATCTTCCAATTCGCCTCGAACACCATCCGCTCGGTCCTCACCGGGACATAGGTCTCGATCGGCTCGCCCGCCAACTCGGCCACCACATCGCCCAATTGCGCAGCCAAACCCACGGCGGGCGCAATCGCGACAAAAACCAGCCCGCGCCACTCCTCCACCGCAATCGGTTCCAGCGGCCAATCAGCCATGTCAAACCCCGGCTCCTCGCCAAACCACGGCGCCTTCAACAACTCTCCGGCGTCCGAGAATTGCCACTGGTGATAGGGGCACCGGATTGGCCCGCAACTCCCCTCGCCCTCGGGCAACAACCGCGCGCCCCGGTGGCGGCACACATTGCGAAACGCCCGCAGAACCCCGTCATTGCTGCGCACCGCAAAGACCTTCATCCCGGCAATCTCGACCGCCACATAAGACCGCCGCTCGACCAGCTTCGCCACCGGCCCCAACAACTGCCACGTCGTCGCAAACAGCGCCTCCCGCTCGGTCAGGAACACCTCACGCCGCACATAAACCCCCGGATCAATGTTCAGCATCATTTGCTCCTTTTGAAATACTCAGTCCGCAAGGCCCACCTTGCGGATAGCCGGAGGCTCGCCACCCTCCCTCAGCGCGAATGGCGGAAGATGAGGCGCCATGCAGCGGCAGGTCCACAAAACTCCACGCGGGCGCATCACGCAAGCCCAACCCCTCCGGCCGCGCCGCCTCATAACCGCGAAAGGTCCGCGCCGTCACCGACAGCCGTGCCGACAGCCCCGCACCAGGCCGCGCCATCACCGCCACCGGCACCAACTCCATGATGTCACGCCACGACCGCCAGCGATGAAACTGCACCAGATTGTCCGCCCCCATCAGCCAGACAAACCGCACCCCCGGATAGATCGCCACCAGCCGCCGCAGCGTGTCAATCGTCGCCCGCGTGCCCAGACGCGCCTCCAGATCGCTGATCACCACCGCCGGATCCTGCATGACCTCCCGCGCCCGCGCCAGCCGTACCGCCATCGGCGCAGGCTGCCGCACCTTCAGCGGATTGCCGGGCGTCACCAGCCACCACACCCGGTCCAGCCCCAACCGCTTCATCGCCTCGCGGGTGATATGAACATGCCCCTCATGCGCCGGGTCAAACGACCCGCCCAAAAGGCCCACAACCATCCCAGCCTGTGCCTTCGGAAACCCTTGCAAACCCATTCCCCCACCGATCCCCCCGTTTTCACGGCCAAGTCCCGCAAAAGTCAAGCAAACCCACACCAAGCCGGCCCGCCGCAAGCGAAAGGCGAGACAAAAACAACGCGGGCCCTTCGCCCGCTCCGCAGGATCACACCGCTTGCCCCGCAGACCGCCGCTTGTCAGCTTGGCCCCCAAGGACGCGGCCCAAGATTGAGGCAACCCTGCGGCCGGGGCTTCCCCGGCAAGCCCACCACAGTCTGAGGATACGGCGCATGGCCCCGATTGGGCTTCACCCAAGACAGGCCATGCCGGACGACGTTCAGGTTGGGCCGCGTCCGACATGACCCATGATGCCCTGCTCTGGCCCCTCGCCGTCGCCCTGTCGCAACAGCCGTGGACCGCCCCCGACATCCGCACCTGCCTTGGCCACCACTTGCCCCCCATGCTCCAGTCCTCCTGCCCCGCCGCCGCCCGCCACCTGCTGAAACACCTGCCGGGCACCACCACTCCCGACCCCAAATCCATCCAACGCGCCTAGCACCCCTCGGCCCTCGCCACCCGCCTGCGCGCCTTTCACCTACGCACAGGCCAGCGTCCCGGCCCGATCTGGACACCCACCCCCTTTCGCCCCGCCGCCACCCTTGCCGCCCTGCCCCTGCCCCACCTTCAAACCCCCGCCGACCTGTGCGACTGGCTGGCCATCTCCCCCGATCATCTGACGATGCTGGCCGACCTGAACGGCCTGTCCGCCCGCAACCCCAACCCCTATGCCCAGAACTACCTGCACCACCTGATCCCCAAATCAACCGGCACCCACAGGCTGATTTTGGAACCCCGCCCCCTGCTGAAAAAGTCCAACGCCGCATCCTGTCCGGCCTCTTGACCCACGTGCCTCCGCGCCCGGCTGCTTACGGCTTTGTGCGGGGCCGCTCCGCCCCCATGGCCGCCGCCCGGCACTGCGGTGAACAGATGATCCTGACCTTCGACATTCAGGATTTCTTCCCCTCAATCCCGTTCGCCCGAATCTACGCCATCTTCCGAACGCTGGGCTTTCCGCGCCCCACTGCCCTGCCCCTGACCGCCCTGTGCACCGCGTGGGGCCCCCAAGCCAGCCGCCACCTCCCCCGCGCTGGCCAACCCTCGCCACCTTCCGCCTTGACGCCCGCCTGTCCGGCCTCGCCCGCGCGGCACATGCCACCTACACCCGCTATGCCGACGACCTGACCTTCTCGGGGGATCGCACCATAACCACCCTCGCCGCCATCGTCCCCCACATCCTGCGCGCCGAAGGCTTCTCCCCCAACCCGCTGAAAACCCGTGCCCAACGCGCCCACCAAAACCAAACCGTCACCGGCATCACCGTCAACCAACACCTGAACCTGAACCGCCCGGCCTATGACCGGCTCAAGGCGCAGATCCACCACCTCGCCACCGGGCGCACACCCGCCACCCCCGCCCTCCTCTCCCACCTCCACGGCCGCCTC
>JANNAF010000422.1:0-2205 GCA_031384005.1 Rhodobacterales bacterium
CAGATCGTCCACCTCGACAATCAGGGTGGCAGAGCGGTCGGGATAATCGGGTTGGCCGATGCGGAAACGGGTGATGGGCATCAGGTCGGACCAGCGACCAAGCGCAAAATCGGCCTTATCGGGTCCGGTCAGGGGGGCGCCGATGTGAAAGGCAATCCAGTCGCGGACAGGTTCGCAATCGGCGGCACCGGCCAGGTGGACTGGTGTTGTGCCGTCAGCCAGCGTCAACAGCGCCACACCCGCCGCGATGGACAGCGGGGCCGGCGGTTGCGCGCCGGTCAGGGTTTCGATGCGGCCGGGACGGGCCATCACCTCGAGCACGGCGCGAAAGGCACGGGCGGATTGGATGGGCGCGTCGGAAAACCCGCCAGACAGGGCATCGGTAGTCATTTGTCCTCTCCCCTTACCATGGTGAAGAACTCGACCTTGGTGGCGGCGGCGCGGGTGGCGCGGGCAGCGGTGCTGGCAGCCGCCTCGGCCGCCAGGGGGGTCAGGATACGGGCGCGGATGTCATCGGCCCGTTCGGTTTGCAGCAGGGCATCAAGGGCGGCGGCGCGCAGGGCGTGATCCTTGTCGCGGCCCTGCACCCAAGCATGCCCCACCGCCCCGTCAAGGCGGAGCGAGCAGCGCGTGATCGTCATTTCACCCAGATTGAAGGGGGCACCCGTGCCACCAACCCGGCCCCGCACCATCACTGACCCTATCTCGGGGGGGCGCAGCAGGGTGACATCGGGTTTTGTGACATCGGGCAGGTCTGGCATCAGGGCAGCCAGGCGGGCGGGTGCAGCCTTGGCCAACAGCGACATCCACTGTTTGCGTTCGGAAGTCTGCGGAATTTGGGCGGTCATGCGCACCTCGACATCTTGCGGATTTGTCTAGTTTACTATACAACTAGACAAATCTATAACGCAGGTCCGGCGTCGCCGCCACAACAGTTGCGTGAATTATTTGTGACAGGGGAACCGATGCCGCGCAGCCCGATGTGGAAAGAGATTGCCTCAGCCCTGACGGGCGAGATTGGCGCGGGCCATTACGCACCCGGGGACAAACTGCCGACCGAGGCGGCGCTGTCGGCGCGGTTCGGGGTGAACCGACATACGGTGCGGCATGCATTGGCCGTTTTGGCCGAGGCAGGGACGGTGCATGCGCGGCGCGGGGCGGGGGTTTTTGTAACTGCACGGCCTACAGAATATCAAATCGGGCGCAGGGTGCGGTTTCGTCAGAATGTCGAGGCGGCGGGGCGTGTTCCGTCGCGGCGCATCACGCGGGTTGAAACCCTGCCGGGCGCTGCGGCCGAGGTTGAGGCGTTGGGGTTGCCGCCCGGCGCATTGGTGCATGTGGTCGAGGGGGTGTCGCTGGCCGATGGCCAACCGTTGGCGGCGTTCCGTTCGGTCTTTCCAGCAGATCGGCTGGTCGGGTTTGCCGCACTGGTCACGGTGGCGGGGTCGATAACCGAGGCGCTGGCTGCGGCGGGGGTTCCCGATTACACCCGTGCCACGACCCGCATCACGGCCACGACGGCCCCTGCGATGCTGGCCCTGACGCTGCAGGTGCCCGAGGGCGCACCGGTTTTGCGGACGCGGGCGGTCAATCTGGATGGTCAGGGCCAGCCCATCGAATTTGGCACGACCTGGTTTGCGGGCGACCGTGTGACGTTGACGGTGGCCCCCGACTGAAAGCGCACCGACTAACCGCCGTGCTTTTCCAAAAACGCCTCGGCTTGCAGGGTGCGAAATTCGTGCAGGGCGGCGCGCAGGTGGTTGTGGTCCCAGTCCCACCACGCCAGCGCCAAAAGGCGGTCAATGACGGGCGCTGCAAAGCGCATCCGCAGGGGTGCGGCGGGGCAGCCTGCAACGATGGCGAAGGCTGGCACGTCCTTGGTCACCACCGCCCCGGCGGCGACGATGGCACCGATGCCGATGGTCAATTCAGGTTTGACGATCGCACCGTGGCCGATCCAGCAATCGGCACCCAGTGTCGTGCGGCGGGCGGCGCGGGCGGCAAAGAAGGCCGGATCATCAGGCGCGTCGTCCCAGTAGTAACTGGAGCGGTACAGAAAATGGTGCTGGGCCGCATGGGTAAAGGGGTGGTCGGTCGGGCCGATCCGGGTCATCGCGGCGATATTGGCAAAGCGTCCGACCGTGGTGTTGGCGATATCGGCAAAGCGGTCGCAATAGGCATAGGCCGCGAAGGTCGAGTTGACGA
>JANNAF010000426.1:0-5622 GCA_031384005.1 Rhodobacterales bacterium
CCAACCTGTTCCGGCATGGGCAAGGTCCGCGCGCAACAGGGCTTTTTCACCGTCGAACGGGCCTGCCCGACCTGCAACGGTCAGGGTCAGATCGTCAAGAACCCCTGCAAATCCTGCGGCGGCGCCGGTCGGATTGAACGCGAACGCGCCCTGTCCGTCAACATCCCCGCAGGCGTTGAAACCGGCACCCGCATCCGTCTGGCGGGCGAGGGCGAGGCGGGCATGCGCGGCGGGCCGTCCGGCGATCTGTACATCTTCATCGAGGTCAAGGATCACCCCCTGTTTCAACGCGATGGGGTCAACCTGTTCTGCCGTGTGCCCGTGTCCATCACCACTGCCGCCTTGGGCGGTGAGGTCGAGGTGCCGACGATCGATGGCGGCAAGTCCCGCGTCAAGGTGCCCGAGGGTGCCCAAACCGGCAAACAGATGCGCCTGCGCGCCAAGGGCATGCCCGCCCTGCGTGGCGGTGGTGTCGGTGACATGCTGATCGAACTGGCCGTCGAAACGCCCGTCAAACTGACCGGCCGCCAACGCGAAATCCTGCGCGAGTTCGAGGCGTTAAGCGCCGACAACAACCCTGAAAACGCCAGCTTTTTTGCCAAGGTCAAGGGGTTTTGGGACGGCATGAAGGGCTGATCACCGGCGCGGGGCAAAGGGTCCTGTCGGCCCCGGCACAGCACTATGAAAGCGGCTTTTGGTGGCGGGACCTGCGGGCCGCCACCATTTTTATACAATTTTGACCAAATAGCGGGTATAAATACCGTTTATGGCGCTTTGTCCGGGAACCTTTTCAGACCGACAAATTGTCGCATCGGGGTGAACTGCGGACCGTGAACACCCATATTTGGTTTGTCGGTTCATCCCAAACTCAGAACCGGATAACACAGGATCTGAACCATGCAACCGCGCGCCCACCCTGCCCCGACCGAGTTGAACGTCACCCATTACAAGCCCTCCGGCTTTGGTGACCGCTTTGCCCTTGGGGCCGTCAAGTTTCTTCGCCTGTTCGCCGATGCCTTTTTCCGCGGCCGGTATGGCCACCGGGCCGTCGTGCTGGAAACCGTTGCTGCCGTTCCCGGCATGGTTGGCGGCATGCTGAACCACTTGCGCTCGCTGCGCAGCTTTCAGGATGATCGCGGCTGGATCCACGCCCTGCTGGAGGAGGCTGAAAACGAACGCGCCCATCTGATGACCTTTATTCAGGTCGCCCAACCCAGCCGCTTTGAACGGCTGCTGATCATCCTTGCCCAAGGCATCTTTTTCAACGGCTTTTTCGTGTTCTACATCCTGTTCCCCCGCGTCGCGCACCGCTTTGTCGGCTATCTGGAGGAGGAGGCGGTCTACAGCTATACCGAATATCTGGCCGACATCGACGCTGGCCGGGCTGAAAACGTGCCTGCCCCGAAATTCGCAATCGACTATTGGAACCTGCCCGCCGACGCGCGCCTGCGCGATGTGGTGATCAAGGTCCGGCTGGACGAGGCGGGCCACCGCGATGCGAACCACGACTTCTCAAACCAGATGGCGGGCCGGGCGTAAGGCTTAACCTTTCCGTAACCACGTCTGTGCCAAGGTTTGACCATGGCACAGAATGGCTTCAACGAATCGCTTCTGCCCCTGTTCACTCCCGTCGGGGATGAGGATGAGGCGACCACGTCCCGTCTGCCGGACAAGCTGCCCTCCTATATCGCGGACCACCGCAAACGCCTCCGCTCTCGGTTCATGGAGGGGGGGGCAACCGCGATGCCGGATTACGAACTGCTGGAACTGCTGCTGTTCCGCGCCATTCCGCGTCAGGATGTCAAACCCTTGGCCCGGCTGCTGCTGGACACGTTTGGCGATTTCAACCGTGTGATCTCTGCCGTCCCCGCCCGCCTTTTGATGGTCAAAGGTGTGGGCGAAGCGGTCGTTCAAGAGCTGAAAATAGTCGAGGCTTCGGCACAGCGCCTGATGCGCGCCCGCGTGATGAACCGCCCGATCCTGTCGTCATGGGATGCCCTGGTCGATTACTGTCACACCGCCATGTCGCACCGCGAAACCGAACAGTTTCGCATCCTGTTTCTGGACCGCAAAAATGTACTGATCGCGGATGAGGAACAGGCCAAGGGCACCGTCGACCATGTGCCCGTCTACCCGCGTGAGGTGGTCAAACGGGCGCTGGAACTGAATGCCAGCGCGATTATTCTTGTCCACAATCACCCCTCGGGCGACCCTACGCCATCAGATGCCGACATCAGCATGACCGCGCAGGTTCAGGACGCCGCACAGGTGCTGGGGATCGTCCTGCATGACCACCTGATCATCGGCAAATCCCGCGAACTCAGCTTTCGCGCTCAGGGCTATCTTTAGGGCGTCTGAACGTCCGCTGGGCCAAACGCAGGTTTCAGCCACAACTCGACCCGCCGGTTTAACCGCCTCCCTGCCCCGGTCTCGTCACAGGCCATCGGCAGCGCCTCGCCAAAGGCGGCGACGACCGGCAACTGCGCCTCGGGCATACCCGGCACCAGCGCCTGCAACGCGCCCAACACCGCCTCGGCCCGGTTCTGTGACAGATCCATATTGGCACCCGCCGCACCCGACCCATCGGAAAACCCGGCAAGGGTCAGCGCCTGCCCTTTGAACAGACCCGCCTCCAGCATCTGCGCCAGATCGGTCAGGCTGTTTTGCGATGCGGCGTCCAGCGTCGTCGTGCCGCCCTCGAACCGAAAGGTCAGTGACAATCGGTCGGCCCCATCCATCGCCGAAACCAACCGTTTCAAATCCTCCAGCGTCGTCTCGGACCCGGCCCCCTTGATCGCATTGATCAAACGCAGCCCATCGGCCGTCATCGGTTGCCGCTCGGCGCGTCGGTCGATGTATCCGGCCCGGGCAATCGCGCCTTGTGCTTGCGGGCTTGACAGAAACTCCAGAAACTCGCGCGCCACCAGGGGCAGACGGTGGCGCGGCGTCAGCAGAAAAACCGGCAGGGTCAACGGGTAATCCTGCGCCTTGACCGCCAGCCGCGTTGGGAACAGGGGGAACCCGCAACTGTCGGTCAGGGGCAGCAACCGCGCCCGCCCCAGCACCGCCCGTTCGGTCACCGCAATCGCCCAAGGGTCAGCCGCCACCGCCTCGGCCAAGGCGGCCAATGTGGGATGCAGGACGGTCGCTGTCACATCCCGCCCCAGACGCGCCGACAGCGCCTTTTGTAGATCGGCGTCGGGCATCAGCCCGTGCAGCACCAGCGGCATGTCCGGGCCACCCACCGCGCTCCAGTTATCCACCTCGCCGGCCAGAACACGCGCCAGATCAGTGGTCGAAATGCGCACCGTTGGATTGCCCGGCGCCATGACCGGCACCAGCGCATCCAGCGCCACGGCATGTGACCCAAGGTCCGGCTCGGTCACCGATGCCACCATCATCAGCGCCGCCCCCGACAACAGTGCCGCCCGCGCCGTCGCGGGGTCCATGGCGTCGAATGACAACTCGGCCAGCGTTTCCTGCGTCACCTGATCCCGCAAGATGGCCGGATTTCCGGCGGTGAATTGCAGGCCCCGCGCCTCGGCAAAGGCAGCAAACAGTTGCGGCAACAGGCTGTCCCCCGCATCCGCCGCGCCAACAAATCTGATCACAGCTTTGGGCGCAGTCAGATCAGGGCAGGCCGGGCCGTCGCAAGTCACGCCCTGCCCGTCAACTGTCAGGGGTCCGTAAACGGTTTCAATCCGAAAGAATTCGCCGTCATAGCCCTGTAATGTACCCGACAGCGACAGTGACCCATCCCGCGAGGTCAAGGTCACATCCTGCGCCCAAGCGCCCTGAATAAACATCAGCGCGGCGAAAACCGCCGCGCCGAACCGCAATACCACCATGGACGCCCACCTTGAAATCGCCCCGCCATTCCGGATCACCGCGGAAATGGCACAGCGTCAGTTGGCGGCGATCTTCATGTCTGCGCCAAGATTCTTCAACACAAGAAAGTCGCCAACCCCAGAACAATCCGGCATTGCCAGCGTCAGATCAGTGATTTCGACGCGGTTCGCAGTGCTGGCGATGGTTTCGGCGATCAGATCGTGGCCACAGGTCGCATCGGTCACCAGCGCCTCGATCACGACTTCGCCTGCGATGGCCAGGTCATCTGGAAAGGTATAAACCTGCGCCAAAAGTGGCACTTCAACCGTGCTATCCCCCAGGAGTGTCAGCAATCCTTGCCCCGGACGTCCCGGATTGGTCGGCGAAATGTCACCGGACTGGTTATAGTCCGCGCCATCCTGTAACCCATGGACCACAAAGGCATCGCCGCCCTGCCATTGCACACCAAAGCGGCGCAGACCGGCGGCTTCTGGCAGGTCCAGCATGCCGTCAATCGTATTGCCATCGGCAAACATCACTTCAACCCGCGCATCTGACCTCAGGGCAGGCATCGCTGTGGTCAGCGCACCGTCCGCGTCCAGTTTGGCCGTCACGGCCAATCCGGCATGACGCAGGACAATCCGCTCCCCGGCATTGCACGGTGCCAGAACAATAATCCCCATCATCGCCGCAGGCTGCGCATCCAGCGCCAGATCCAACGGGCAGCTGGCGGCCAGCGTCGGGGTCGGGGTTGGGGCCACAGCCACTGTCACGTCCGGCTGGACCTCGATGCTCGACGCGAGGACGGGCGCCGGCGCAACATAGGTCGACACGGTCGTGCTGTTTGCCGACAATTGCACGATGTCTGTCGGCAGTTTCGGGGCAAAGCTGGGCACAGCCTGCGCCAGCGCCGCTGGTTTTCGGTCGGCCAGAGTTTGAACCAAATGGCCGGCCGCCATCGCAATGGCCATCACGGCCAGGATGCGGGCAAGCCGACGCAACGGCAGCGGCGGAAGGTTTTCTGCTATGGTCATGGCTGCACCACCGGATGTTTCACCGGACGGGTTTGCGCCACAAACCGGGCGGGCCGATGGCGCAATCAGGGTGTTTTAACCACAGTCGTGTTGCAAAGACGGCATCAAGGCGGCAGGCCGCCTCAATTCGCCTTGAGCGTTAACGTCAGGCCAGCTTGCCGTGGCAATGCTTGAACTTTTCGCCCGATCCGCAGGGGCACGCATCGTTGCGGGCCGGATTGCCCCATGTCGTGGGGTCTGATTCGACAAAGCCAGCCCGGACGACAGTCTCAACGGCGACGGGTACCACCGGGGCCGCAGCAACCGGTTCAGGGGCAGCGGCGGCGGGCGGTTGCTGGCCCAGCATTTGCGCCAGCATCGCCTTTTGCTCTTCGGCCGATATGGGCCGCACCATCGCCAGTTTTTGCGTCACCTCTTGCCGCAAAGAGTTCAGCAGGTTTTCAAACAGCGTGAACGCCTCGGACTTGTATTCGTTCAACGGGTCGCGCTGGGCATAGCCACGAAAGCCTACGACCGTGCGCAGGTGTTCCAGCGTCACCAGATGCTCGCGCCACTTTGCGTCCATGGTCTGCAGCAGCAACTGCTTTTCGATGGACCGCATGGTATCGGGGCCAAAGGCCTCCAACTTGCCCGCCATCAGATTGTTGCTCTCCTCGACCAGACGCCCGCGCAGAACGGACTGATCAACGCCTTCCTCTGCTGCCCATTTGATGATCGGCAGGTCCATGCCCATCTTTTCAATCACCGCCGCATACAGGCC
>JANNAF010000214.1:0-2585 GCA_031384005.1 Rhodobacterales bacterium
AGAAACCTGCCGGAAACCAAGCCGCCGCAGCCTGAATGGCGGTCCCTGGCGGGCATTACCAAAGTTCATAGTCCGTGACCTGCCCCCCTGAAACGCCCTCAGACTGATGTAGAGTCTGCCCAACCCTGAAGGAGCAGACGAATGCAAAGCAGCCGTATGGCCCTGCCCTGCTGTCAGATTGGCGCCCAGCCGTCCCATTTGCGTGATCTGCGTGCTGTTCCGCTCCATATGACCCGACACGACCAGAAGGCTGTCGATCCGGTGAACGGGCTTCATCATGCCATGGCCGGTACCGCATCTGCCCCTGACGCCGACATCCGGTATCTTCAAATCCACCGCGACCGCCCGAAGCTCTGGTGTTCTGCGGTGACCACGGGTGGCTGACCAAAGGCGACCTGCGCCTTAGATCATCTTGATCACATCCTTGCCCACGGCCAGAACATAGCCACGCCTTGCGATGGTCTTGACCAGCAATTCGCTGACCAGCTGATTGCCCAGCGCGTCGCGCAGACGTTTGATCCGGGTCGCCCCGGCGGCCTCGTCGCAATCCACTTCGTTGCGGCCCGAAATCACAGCCTCGATCTGCGCGCCTGTCAGAACATCGTCATCCATCCGCGCCTCGGCCAAAACGGCGAGCGTTTCCAGTGCCGCCTCGGTCAGGGCAAACTCCAGATCGTTGATATAGACCGCACGCGCCTCGCGGCTGATCAACAGCGATGACACCTGAATCCCAGAGCGTTGGATCGCTGAAATCCGTCGGTTCAACGCGATGATCGTGACCAGAAACACCAAGGTTGCAATCAGCAGCGCCGTAGAAAACACCAAGAGTACAAAGATCACTGCACGATAAGTCACAAAGATATCGGCATAGGATGTGCCGGACTGCGCCAGAATCTCCAGCAGTTTCAACTCGGCCCCGGTGGTCAGATCATCGTTGTCCAGGAACAACTTTTCGACGCGGGCGTTGAATGCATTGGCATCTGGCAGGTTCAAGAACAGGACCACCGCCGCCAAAAGCAGGATCACGACAATTGCGGCGATACCAAAACCAACAACGCGGTTGCCCGCGCGCAAACTGTCAGTAGCGGAGGAAGAACTCTCCGGCACTCTCTTTCCTTTCACTCAGACCCTCTGGCCCGAAACTGGACAGTATTTTCAACAATGTCCAGCCATCTGCCGCAAGCCGGGGCTCCAACTCGGCCTTGGCCTGTTTTGGCTTGCCGCAAACCGCGTCGCTGACCTGCGCGACGCCGTAAGCCAGCCGCAGCGGATCATCCCGCTTGGCCTTGTAATCGACATAACATTCGGCCTGCGCCGGCAAGGCCAGCATCAGCGCCAGAATCGGCAGCAGCAGCAATCTAAGGGAAAGGCGGGGCATCGGCATCCTCCTGTCGGATCGCTGTACATTGGTGGTAACGGCAATGTTATTCAATATCGTCCGGGCCGTTTGCCGCATTTGGGCCACGTTATCGCCTAACAGGGGCCGGTTATTGCTTGTCTGGTGGCAAACACAAGAGATGGGGGCATCCCTTTGGTCGTGCCGTTGCGACCCGTGTTGACAAGAGGCTGCCGATGCCCCGCGCTATCATGACCCAAGCTGCCCGCGATCTGGTTGATGACATTGCGTATCACGCAATGACCGTGACCCATGCCGCCTTTGATCTGGCCTGTGTGCTGGCCTTTGGGCTTCTCGTCTATGCTTCGGGCGTTGATACGGCTGCGGCACCGCGCCCGATGGCCGATGTGCAGGCCCATGCCAATGACGACATGACGCCGGCCTGCCCCGTGGAAACCGACCTTTCGGCGTTAGCGCACAGCGATTGCATCACCTCGGTGGTGCTGTCCGCGTTGGACGCCTGACCAGACGCCGGGCGCGCATCCCCTGCGCGCGACCCTGCACGGGGAGGAGGGACGAGCAGACCTTCTCCCCACCCAACCCGCCGCACTGGCTCAGGTCAGATAGGCGCGGAAACTTTGGATCACCTGGCTATACACCTCGCGCTTGAATGGCACGATCGAGGCCAGCAGTTCCTCGGCCCCGATCCAGCGCCATGCAGAAAACTCGGGGTGATCCTTGGCGATGTCAACTTCGCTGTCATTGCCATCAAACCGGAACAAGAACCACTTTTGCCGCTGGCCACGATACTTGCCACCCCAGACCTTGCCCAACAGTTCGGGCGGCAGGTCATAGGTCAGCCAGTGATGCGTCTTGGCGACGAACTTGACATGCGCCGATTTGATGCCGGTCTCCTCCACCAACTCGCGCAGGGCTGCGACACGCGGGGTTTCGCCGTCGTCGATGCCGCCTTGCGGCATTTGCCAAGCCTCGGCCGTGCTGTCCAGACGACGCCCGGCAAAGATAAGGCCCTGCGGGTTGATCAGCGTCACACCGACACAGGGGCGATAGGGCAGGTCAGTCATCGGGTCACCAATTTCGGGCCGCACCCAAAGCGTCGGGTGCGGCAGATGCGCGGTCAGGGTTTGGCCGACACAGCCGACAACCCGCGCAGGATATCAACGGCATAGGCCAGTTGGTAATCGTCGTCGCGCAGCTTGGCGGTCTCTTCGGTGCGGGCGCGGTCCTC
>JANNAF010000179.1:0-4411 GCA_031384005.1 Rhodobacterales bacterium
GTTTTTGCAGGGTTGAATAGGGGGGAAGGGGTGCCGTTTGGCAGTTTGGCATCCCTGCCCCCACCGGAGTTGTCGCCGCATAGAATGTGCGGGCCAATTTGCTAAAATACATTTTAAGCCCACTGTCGGCGCCATTCATTCAGGCGCCGACAGTGGGTAGTTCTGTTTCACGCCCAGGGTTGGCCCGACCTGTCCGCCCCGGACCCCGCGGCGGCGGCCCAGGTATCCACAATTTGCGAACAGGCGTTCAAACCAGCCGACAGGCAGTTTTGCATGCCACCAAGTACATATGATTGATCGCCCAAGTGAGCTGTGCAACAGTCAGGGCCAAGCCGACCGCGGGGGGGGCGTCAGGGCGCGCGCGGGGGGGGGCATATGCGCCCAGTTCGGCCCGCTGCGCCTTGGCGGGTTCATCATGTGCCCTTCCCTTGGGTCGTTATGTGGCCATGGGGAACCGATCAAGTGACGCAAACTGCCCACCGACCCAAAGGTCGTTCGCCGCTTTTGGTGCGATCCGAATGGCCCGCTACGGCACGCGACTGGCTTCCGGTTGTGGCCATCGGTGCCTTTGTCGGCGTTGATATCGCGATCTTTTCTGTCGCCATCGGGGCGCTGTTGTTTTCCGGACCGCTGGCCGGGGGGATCGGAATTGCGGTCACCGGGGCGATCATCACCACGTTGCTTGCCAGTGTGGCGCTGGCGCTGTTCAGCCAGATCAGATGCAACATCGGCCATGTGCAAGACATTGGCGTGGCCGTTCTGGCCCAGACGCTGGCCGTCAACGTCGCGACCCAAGCCATCCCCGAACAGGCGCGGATCGCCACGGCGCTGGTCATCGTGGCCTTGGCGACGCTGGCATCGGCACTGCTGTTATGGACCACGGGTCGCCTTGGCTGGGGCGGGATCGCCCGCTATTTCCCGCAATCGGTGCTGGCGGGTTTTCTGGCCGGAACCGGCTGGCTGATGGCGGCAGGTGGGGTGTCGGTTGCCACCGGCATCGCGATTGCCGATCTGTTTGATCGGTCAAGCTGGTCTGTCGCCATCGCCCTGAACGCGGCCCCTGCGGTCATGTTCGGGGTGATCGTGTTTCTGACCCTGCGCTGGGTGACATGGAAAGGCGCGCTGATCGCGTTCATCATTGCGGGGATCGGCGGGTTTCATCTGTTGCTGTGGCTGCTGGGTGTTCCCTTGGCACAGGCACAGGCCATGGGTTGGCTGTCCGCCGACGCGGCCGAACTTGCCGCCATACCCAACCTTGTCCAGCTGGCCGGTCAGGCCGACTGGGACGTGGTCACCCATGCCCTGCCCTCGGTGGCAACTGTGGCGCTGCTGACGATGATCGGGACCTTGCTGAACACCTCGGCGCTAACCGCCATCAGCACACAGGATTCGGACGCCGACCACGAATTGCGCCTGACCGGCCTGATCAACCTGCCGCTGGCCGCCATCGGGGCGGCACCCGGCTATTCCGGGATCACCAGTTCGCTGATGGTGCTGCGGGCGGGCGTTTCGCAGCGTGGCGCCGGGCTGATCATGGCGCTGGTCATGCTGTTCAGCCTGTTCAACGTCGCGGCACTGGTCGCGGTTCTGCCGGTTTTTGTGACGGCGGGGCTGATCATTTATCTCGGCCTTGATTTCCTGAACGACTGGTTGGTCCGCACGCGGCGCAGCTATAGCTGGGCGGAATGGGCAACGGTCGTGATCATCTTGTTGATCGTCATTCTGGCGGGCTTTGCCCAGGCGATCGTGGCGGGGCTGTTCCTGTCCAGCCTGATCTTTGCCTGGAGCTATGCGTCGATCCCGGTTCTGCGCCGGACTGGCACCCTGCGCGACCGGTCCAGCACCCTTGCCCGCGCTCCGTTCGAGGCGGCATGGCTGCGCGCCCAAGGCGACAGCGTCGAGGTGATCGAGTTGCAGGGCTTTATGTTCTTTGGCACCGCTGACCGGGTTTATGATCATGTCCGCCGCCGCATCGCTGATGCCAGCCGCCCTGCCCTGTCGCATCTGATCGTCGATTTTCAGTCGGTCGTCGGTCTGGACGCGGCTGCGGCCACGCAGTTGATCCGGGTCGCAACGGCGGCCAGTCAGCATGGCTTTACGCTGATCCTGGCAGGCTATCCCAGGAATGTGCTGGCCACCCTGACCCGCGCTGCGCCCTACCTTTTGGACGGGGGCGGCGCCTTGAACCTGCCATCGCTGGATGAGGCGCTGGAATTGGTCGAGGATGCCCTGTTGGCGCAGGCGCCGATGACCGCGCGCCCGACCACGTCAATGTTGCAGCGCCTTGCCCCCGACCCGGCCGACCTGCCGCATCTGGAACGGCTGTTTGCCAGCCTGCCGCTGGAACATCACCCGCGCGGCACGGTGATCATGCCCGCAGGTTCAGTGTCGGATTCGCTGATCTTTCTGGAACAGGGCCGCGTCGTGGTGCGGGCACCGTCCCCCACGGGCGAGGGGCCGCGCCTGCGGTCGATGTCATCGGGGGCCATTCTGGGCGATATCGGGCTGGCCCTGAACGCGCGGCGCAGTGCCAATGTCATCGCCGAAACCGACGTGGATTTGCGCCGCCTGACCCTTGCCCAGATCGCCCGGATCGAAGCCGAAGATCCCGCCCTCGGCGCCGCCCTGCACCGGCTGCAATTGCGGTCACTGGCCGAAAAGATCGTGTTTGACGAACGTCACGCGTCCCGGATTGCCCGGCCCGCCATTCGCCAGACAGCCAAACCCTAGGCGGACAGTTCAAAGATGTCGTGACTGCAAAAATGCGCCTTGACGCTTTGTCCCGGCACCGGGGGCGGCAGGCGCGGGTTGTTGAAGACGTCGAAATGGATCGCCTCGCCGGCCACTTCCATCCTGATCCGAATGACCGACCCCATGAACTGAACCTGCGCCACGACCCCTTCGACCGCGCCGTCATGGCCATCTGACGGGCTCAGCGACAGGGATTCAGGCCGCAACGCCAGCCTGACCTCGCCCTCGGCGGTTGGATTGCGAATAGGGGCTGACAGTTGCAGCGCCGTGCCGCCCAGCGCCACCCGGCCCTGCGCGGCATCGGTCACCTGGGCGCGCAGAATGTTCAGCGTGCCGACAAAACCTGCGACAAAGCTGGTGGTGGGGCGGTTATACACCTCGGCCGGGGTGCCGATCTGGTCGGCGCGACCTGCGTTCATCACCACGATGCGGTCGGAAATCGACATCGCCTCCTCCTGATCATGGGTCACGAAAACCGTGGTGATGCCAAGCTGACGCTGAATGTCGCGAATTTCGGTGCGCAGCGACACCCGGATCTTGGCATCCAGCGCCGACAGCGGTTCGTCCAGCAACAGAACCTGCGGTTTGGGGGCCAGCGCGCGGGCCAGCGCCACGCGCTGCTGCTGGCCACCCGACATTTCATAGGGATAGCGCGTCGCCAGATGGGTCAACCCGATCAGGCGCAGCATCTCGTCCACGCGGGCATCGGCGTCGGGCTTCGACATGCCCGCGATTTTCAGGCCAAACCCGATGTTGGCCGCCACGTTCATGTTGGGAAACAGGGCATAGGCCTGAAACACCATGCCGATCCGCCGTTTGTTGGGCGCAAGGTCGGTCACATCGCGCCCGTCGATGATCACCCGCCCCGAACTGGGCCGTTCAAACCCGGCAATCATGCGCAAAACCGTGGTCTTGCCGCAGCCTGACGGCCCAAGGAAGGACACGAATTCGCCCTTGTGCACGGTCAGATCAAACCCCTTGACGACCGTGTTGGTGCCAAAGGATTTGGTGGCATTGGTGATCGACAGGAATGTCATGAGGCGGTCTTTCTGCGCTGCAACAGGCGTTGTCCGGGTTTTTTGTTGGCAAACATCTGCATCAGCATCATGCAGCCCCATATGAAGCCAAAGGACATGATGGCCAGCGCCGCCGGTTCATAGGCACGGTCCTGCCCCAACTGCACAAGATAGGGCCCAAAGGCCGGGCGGTTCAGCAGGCTGGGCAACACAAACTCACCCAGCGAGATCGAAAATGTCAGGAACGACCCCGAAATGATCGCCGCCTGCACATTGGGAAAGATCACCAGCGCAATGGTGCGCATCCGCGACGCCCCCAGACTTTCGGCGGCCTCGGTCAGGGTGGCGATGTCTATGGCGGCCATGCCGTTGTCCACGGCGCGGAACATATAAGGCATCGACAGGATGACATAGCCGAACACCAGCAAGATATCGGTGCCCCGGTCGGTGCTGGTCATGGGCAGCCACGAATTGGACCCAAACAGCCGGATATAGCCAAACACCAGCACCACCCCCGGCACGATCAGTGGCAACAGGCTGATGAACTCGACCAAGGGCCGCAGATGCGGCAGTTTCAGGCGCACCCAATAGGCCGTGGGCACAATGATCAGCGCCCCCATCGCGATGGCCGCCAATGACGCGAG
>JANNAF010000526.1:0-4178 GCA_031384005.1 Rhodobacterales bacterium
GCAGGAATGGCGCCGGGTGCACGGCGTCAACGTCGATGCCGCGTTTCTTCTGGCGCAGGCTTTCCTGCCCGGGATGCGCGCTGAGCGCTGGGGCAGGGTGATCAACATAACCTCTTATGCCGCCAAATGCGGCGGGCTTGCTGCGGGCGCGGCCTATTCGGTGTCGAAGACGGCGATGATCGGTCTGACCTATTCGATTGCCCGGGACGTAGCGAGTGAGGGCGTGACATCCAATGCGGTGGCACCCGCCTATGTGATGTCGGCGATGATTTCCGAACAGTTAAGCGAGGCGCAGCGCCAGTCGCAGCTTGCGCTTATTCCGGTGGGACGGTTTTGCGAACCCGAAGAAGTGGCACATGCCGTCATGTTCCTTGCTTCGCCTTTGGCGGGATTCATTACCGGCGAAGTCATTGATGTGAACGGGGG
Source organism: Rhodobacterales bacterium (assembly GCA_031384005.1). Taxonomy (GTDB): domain Bacteria; phylum Pseudomonadota; class Alphaproteobacteria; order Rhodobacterales; family Rhodobacteraceae; genus Stagnihabitans. The sequence continues at coordinate 427 of JANNAF010000526.1, forward strand.
GTTGCAGTTTGACTAAGCGGTTCGGAATGGTCATCGGGTTGAGGCCGGAGCGTGTCGCAGATTACAAGCGGATGCACGCAGCTGTCTGGCCCGGTGTGCTGGAGGTGATGCGTCGCAATGGCTGGCGTAATTTTGACATCTACCTGAAAGAGCCGGAAAATCTGTTGTTCGGCACTTTCGAATACATAGGCGACGATTTCGCAGTCTCTGGTCGCACCATTGCTGCTGATCCCGAAACGCAAGCGTGGCTTCGCGAAACCGATCCCTGTCAGGACCCCTTCACCACCCGCAAACCCGGTGAATTGTGGGCCTACATGGAAAACGTCTTTCATATGGATTGAGTTATGACTTCTGCCACCAAACTTCCGGCCATCGACGCGCATCATCATTTCTGGGACCCGGACAGGGGTGACTATCCGTGGATGGTTGGCCCGGTTTTGCCGATCCGCCGGGTCTTTACCCCCGATGACATGCGCCCGCTTCTGGCCCCCGCTGGGGTGCAGAAAACCATTCTTGTGCAGACATGGTCAAGCTATGCGGAATCGCAAGCGTTTTTGGCGCTGGCAGAGGCGACCGATTTCATCGCGGGTGTGGTGGCTTGGGTGGATCTTACGGCCCCGGATGTGGGCGAAAGACTGGACGCTTTGCTGGCCGGTCCGGGTGGCAAATGGCTGGTCGGCATCCGCCATCAGGTGCATGACGAAGCTGATCCACGCTGGCTGTGCCAGCCGGATGTGTGGCGCGGGCTGCGGGCTGTTCAGGCGCGGGGATTGGTTTACGACCTGCTGATCCGCCCGCGCGAGATGCCCGCAGCGCTGGAAACCGTGCGCGCCCTGCCGGACTTGCGCTTTGTCATTGACCACATCGCAAAGCCGGAAATTGCCAAGGATGGCTTCTTGCCGTGGTCCGCGCTGATGGCGCCGTTCGGCGACGCGGCCAATGTCTGGTGCAAGCTGTCGGGCATGGTGACCGAGGCGGATTGGGCAACCTGGACGCCAGACCAGATCACGCCTTACATCGCCGAAGTTCTGCGGATTTTCGGGCCCGCGCGCTGTATGATGGGCACGGATTGGCCGGTCAGTTTGCTCGCGTCTGAGTATGGCCGGACCGTTGAATTGGTGCGCGATGCGATTGCTGGCTTGGATGAAAAAAGTCAGCGTGCGGTTTTATGGACGGCGGCGGTTGACGCCTATCGGCTGGAAGAGGGGCGGTTGTGATCCGCCTGAATGAGGCCAACCTGCGACAGCTTCCCGCTGATGTCGCGCGTCCCCGATATGCGCGTGCAAGCGTGCAAACGGGGATCGTGCATCTGGGTCTGGGGGCTTTTCACCGTGCGCATCAGGCGGAGTTTACCGACGACTGTCTGAACGCTGGCGAAACCGGTTGGGGCATCGCCGCGGCATCGCTGCGCAATCCTGACACGCGCGATGCGCTGCTACCACAGGATGGTCTTTACACACTGGCGCTGCGCCAGAATGCCGATCAGGCGCTGCGTGTGATCGGCGCAATTAACCAGACATTTGTGGCCCCGGAGGATCCCGGGGGATTGCTTGCCGTGATGGCGGACCCCGCTGTGCGGATTGTCTCGCTGACGGTGACTGAAAAGGGGTATACCGCCAACATTGCGGATGGCGATTTGCGGCTGGATGATCCGGGGGTGCAGCATGATCTGGCGCATCCACATAGCCCACACACAACACTGGGCTTTGTGGCGCAAGCGCTGGCGATGCGCCGGGCGGCGGGTATCAGGCCTTTCACGCTATTATCCTGCGACAATCTTCCGGATAACGGCCATTTTCTACACAATGTTCTGGCCCAGTTTGCAACGTCCCGCAACCCTGACTTTGGCCGCTATGTCACGGATGAGGTCGCTTGCCCGTCCTGCACGGTGGACCGCATCGTACCCGCGACAACCGACGCCGACCGTGACATGGTTGCATCCCGTTTGGGGATGCGCGACGCCTGCCCGGTCATGGCCGAGCCGTATTTTCAGTGGGTAATCGAGGATCGCTTTCCCACTGGCCGCCCTGAATGGGAACGCTCTGGCGTCGTGTTTGCCACTGGTATCGGACCATATGAGGCGATGAAGCTGCGGCTCTTGAACGGCGCGCACACCACTATTGCCGCGATGGGGCGCGTTTCTGGCCATGCGACCGTTGCCGATGCCTTTGGCAATCCAATTATCCGGGCTTTCATCGCCGCCTATTGGGCCGAGGTTGCGCCGACGATTGCGCCGGGCACAGATGTTGCGGGCTACACCGCGCGCCTGTTGACGCGGTTTGACAACACCGCACTGCACCATAAAACCGCGCAGATCGCGACGGATGGCAGCCTTAAGGTGCCACAGCGGATTGTCGCCCCTTTGCGCGACCTTGTGGCGATGGGCCGTCCGACCCCGATGCTGTGCTTTGCCTTGGCCGCGTGGATCAGGTCCTGTCAGGGTATGGATGAGGCTGGGTGCGCGATGCCTTTGTCGGACCCGCAAGTGCAGGGCTGGCCGGGTCTGCCAGCCGCCGGGGTGCCGGTGGCAGATACGGTGCGGGCCTATCTGGGCCTGACTTCGGTATTTGGATTGGGCTTAGCTGACTATCTTGCCCCGGCGCTGGAAACTGCCTTGGCCGATATCCGCAATTTTGGCGTCTTGCCCGCAGCACAGATGCGTCTGGCTGCAAAGTCTTGAAGGAAAGAACATGATGCGCGCCCTTGGAACAACCGGTCTGCAAGTAACCGAACTGGGCTTTGGTGGTGCCGCGATTGGCGGGCTTTATGCGCCCGTTGAGCGTGAGGCTGCGATGATAGCGATGCAGGCCGCGTGGGACGAAGGCATGCGGTATTTTGATACAGCGCCATTCTACGGCTTTGGCTTGTCAGAGCGTCGGATAGGTGATTTTTTGCGCGACAAGTCCGGCTATGTGCTGTCCACCAAAGTGGGCAAGCTGCTGCGGGCGGTCCCACAGGAACAGGTGCCCGACCATGGCTTTGTGGATCCGCTGCCGTTTACGGTGGATTTTGACTATTCCTACGATGCGATCATGCGGTCGTATGAAGACAGTCTGGCGCGGCTTGGGCTGAACAAGATCGACATCCTTTTTGTGCATGATCTGGAAAAGCGCAGTCTTGGCGCGGGTTATGATGCCTACTTTGCAAGCTTCATGGATAGCGGCCTGAAGGCGCTGGACACGCTGAAATCCGCAGGGGCGATTGCGGGTTACGGGTTGGGCATGAACGAGGTGCCAGCTGTTCTTGCTGTGATGGACCGGGTCAAGCTGGATTGCCTGCTGCTTGCGGGTCGCTACACCTTGCTGGACCGCACTGGTGCCGCCGAGATCATGCCGAAATGTCTTGCAGCTGGCACTGCGGTCGTGATCGGCGGGGTGTTCAATTCTGGAATTCTGGCGACTGGCGCGGTGCCGGGCGCACATCATGACTATGGGCCTGCCAGTGCCGACATCATTGGTCGGGTAAACGCAATGGAGGTCGAGGCAAAGCGGCAGGGCGCAACCTTGCCTGCAGCTGCCATGCGATTCGTGCTGGAACATCCGGCGGTGGCGTCGGTGCTGATCGGGTCGGCTAAAGCCAGCAGTCTGATCCGCAATACGGCCCTGTTGCGCGACGCCAAGGTACTTGATTGGGCTGCTTTCAACGCCTTGGCTGTCTCCTGAACTTGGACTGCCACAATGTTGCATAACCCAAAGAAAACAGTTGCTTTCGATAACCAATATATTAGTATTGAAATCACGCCAAGAATGGCA
>JANNAF010000529.1:0-1681 GCA_031384005.1 Rhodobacterales bacterium
GCGCGTCCCCGACCCGGCCGGAAACAGCATGTCGATCACCTTGCCTGCCACATCGCGCGGCTGACCTTCGGACGGGGACACATGCATCCGGAACCCCGGTGCTGCGTTCACCTCGACAATCGCGCCGCCGATGTCCTTGTAGGATTTGGTGATGTCGTCGATCAGGAAATCGACCCCCGCCACGTCCAAGCCTATCGCCTTGATCGCGCGTTCGGCCATGTCCTTGTTGTCGGGATGCACCACATCCGTCATGTCAATCGCCGTGCCGCCGGTGGACAGGTTGGCGGTCGACCGCAGATACAACAGTTGCCCCTCGGGCAGCACAGACCCCGCCGTCACCCCGGCCTCAACCATCAACCGTTCGGCCTGCGCATCCAGTTCCAGCTTGGTCAGCACCTTTTCATGCCCAATCCCGCGCCGGGGGTCGCTGTTCACCACCTCGATCAACTGGGCAATCGTGGACCTGCCATCGCCCACCACATGCCCCGGCACCCGCTTGGCCACCGCCACCAGCGCGCCATTGACCACCAGCATCCGGTGATCATAGCCCGAAATGAAACTTTCCACGATCACAGCCGAGGTTTTGCCCTGCGCATAAGCCTCGCCATGGGCAATTTCGATCTGTTCGGGCGTGGTCAGGTTGATCGACACGCCGCGCCCGTGGTTGGCGTCCAGCGGTTTGACGACAACGGGATAGCCGATCCGCTCTGCCGCGCGCACCGCCTCCCTGGCACTATAGACCAGACGCTGCTGCGGCACCGGCAGACCCAGATCATTCAACAAACGGCTGGTTTCCGATTTATCGCCCGCAATCTCGACCGCAATGCTGCGCGTCTCGCTGGTGATGGTGGCCTGTATCCGCTTTTGGAACTTGCCATGGCCAAACTGGACCAGCGAATAGTCGTTGAGGCGCAGCCACGGAATATCCCGCGCCTCGGCCGCCTTGACCAGCGATCCGGTCGACGGCCCAAACTCGCGCCGCTGGGCCGACAGGACAAAGGACTTCAACTCGGCGTCCCAGTCAAACTCGGGGTCAAATGGGTGATCGACCTGCGCGCGCAACGCCTCGGGCAACAGATGCATCAACAACCGCAGCGCCAATACTCCGGCATCCAGACCGACATCGCGCTGGCCATACGCGTAAACCATGTTGTACTGGCCATGCACCCCGTTTGACCGGGTCCGCCCGAAACTGACATCCGACCCTGCAGCGCCCTGTATCTCCAGTGCGACATGCTCCATCACATGCCCCAGCCAGGTGCCGCCATCCTCGCGCAGACGGCGGACAAAACCACCCTCGACGCGGTGCGAACAGCCGTGCTCGTGCAATCCGGGCAGGGCGGCCAGCAATCCGTCGATAAAGGTCTCGCCAATCCGCGCCGATGGCCACTCCTCCAGCACGCCCAGATCCAGCACATGGCGGATCACCGGGAAACTGGCCCAGACATTGGGGCCGACCAACACATTGGTCTGTATAATCTTCATGGGCTGCCGTCCCTTTTGGTGGCCGCCCCCGTTATTCCACGCCCAGGTTCAAAGTACAGAACGCAGCATGACTGTCGGGGGCATAGGCTTTGCGGTTTGTCAGATCATAACGGCAGCCTTCCCCCATGACGTCAAGCCTTAGTCCAAGCAAGGTGATCGCATCGCCGCGATTTGCCAGCCACATCGACGAATGGCT
>JANNAF010000201.1:0-4653 GCA_031384005.1 Rhodobacterales bacterium
CCACAAGGGCACATCGGCCGAACGCGCCCTTGAAACCGCCCGCTGTGTCCAGATGGTCGGCCTGTCCCACGCCGCCGACCGCCGCCCTGCCGAACTGTCGGGCGGTATGCGGCAGCGCGTCGCGGTGGCCCGCGCTTTGGCCATGCGGCCCGAACTGTTGCTGATGGACGAACCCCTGTCGGCGCTGGACGCCCTGACCCGCGCCAATGTCGCCACGGAAATCGAGGCGATCTGGCGTGCCGAACGCCGCACCGCCGTCATGATCACCAATGACGTGGACGAGGCGCTGATCCTGGCCGACCGCATCCTGTGCCTGAACCCCGATGGCACGCTGGGACAGGCGTTTCCCGTCGATCTGCCCCGCCCGCGTGACCGCGCCGCCCTGAACCATGGCGCGTTCAAGGAACTGCGCGCCGATGTCACCGCCTACCTGATGGACGTGGGCATTCAGTCCAAACTGCCCGAGACCCGCCGCCTGCCCGCCATCACCCCGCGCCACGCCATCCCCGGCGCCTATAAACGCGCCGCCGCCTCCCCGCTGGAGGCACGCTATCTGCACTATTCCCAACTGCACAAAACCTATGCCACCCCCAAGGGTCCGCTGACCGTGGTCGAGGATTTCAACCTGACCCTGAAACGCGGCGAGTTTGTCAGCCTGATCGGCCATTCCGGTTGCGGCAAATCCACCGTCCTGTCGATGACCGCCGGGCTGAACGACATCAGTCAGGGCGCCATCTCGCTGGACGGTTTTCACGTGCAGGGGGCCGACCCCGAACGCGCCGTGGTGTTCCAGTCGCCCAACCTGTTTCCCTGGCTGACCGCCAAGCAGAACGTCGCCATCGGGGTGGACAAGGTCTACCCCAAGGCGACCCAGACCGAACGCCAAGAGGTGGTGGAATACTATCTGGAACGTGTGGGCCTGGGCGATGCGATGGACCGCAGCGCCGCCGACATGTCGAACGGGATGCGCCAGCGCGTCGGCATCGCCCGCGCCTTTGCCCTGTCGCCCAAACTGCTGCTGCTGGATGAACCCTTTGGCATGTTGGACAGCCTGACCCGGTGGGAGTTGCAAGAAGTGCTGATGGAGGTGTGGTCGCGCACCAAGGTCACCACCGTCTGCGTCACCCATGACGTCGACGAGGCGATCCTGCTGGCCGACCGCGTGGTCATGATGACCAACGGGCCAAGGGCGACGATTGGCAAGATCACCCCGGTCAACCTGCCCCGCCCACGCAGCCGCCGCGACCTGCTGAACCACCCCGATTATTACAGCTACCGCGCTGAAATCATGGGGTTCCTTGAGGATTACGCGCATGGCGCGACCAAGAAAAAGGATGCCGCATGATGGCCCAGAAACTCGTTGTCATCGGAGCGGGCATGGCCTCGGGCCGGATGCTGGAAAAACTGCTGGATGCCGCCCCCGGCGCCTATGACATCACCCTGTTCAACGGCGAGGCGCGCGGCAATTACAACCGCCTGATGCTGTCGCCCGTGCTGTCGGGCGAGAAAACCTATGACCAGATCGTCACCCATGACGACGCCTGGTATGCCGCCCATCACATCACCACCCGCTTTGGTCAGGCCGTGGTCAAGATCGACCGCACCCGCAAGGTGGTGGTCAGCGCCGATGGCGAAACCCCCTATGACCGACTGGTCATCGCCACCGGATCGGCCCCCTTTATCATCCCGGTGCCCGGCCACAAACTGCCCGGCGTGGTGACCTACCGCGATCTGGAGGATACCAACGCCATGATCGCCGCCGCCAAACCCGGCGCAAATGCCGTGGTCATAGGCGGCGGTCTGCTGGGGTTGGAGGCTGCGGCTGGCATGGCCGCCCGTGGTGCAACGGTCGTGGTGATCCACATCATGGGCCACCTGATGGAACGTCAGTTGGACCCCTCGGCCGGGTATCTGCTGCAAAAGGATCTGGAACGTCGTGGCATCATCGTCCATTGCAAGGGGGCCACCAAGGCCATTCTTGGCCATGACCGGGTCGAAGCGGTTTTGCTGGATGACGGCACCACCTATCCCGCCGATCTGGTCTGCATGGCCGTCGGCATCCGCCCCGAGGTGCGGCTTGCCAATGACGCCCATCTGGATGTTGGGCGCGGGGTGACGGTCGATGACCAGATGACCACCTCTGACCCCGCAATCTCTGCCCTTGGCGAATGTGTCGAACACAACAAACAACTCTTTGGCCTTGTCGCACCCCTATATGATCAGGCGACGGTTCTGGCGGCCACGCTGGCGGGCCAGACCGCTGCCTTCCGCCCGGTGCAGACCGCCACCAAACTAAAGGTGACCGGCGTTGATCTGTTCAGCGCAGGCGATTTTGCCGATGGGCCGGGGCGCGAGGATATCGTGTTCCGCGACCCCGGACGCGGCATCTATAAACGGCTAGTGATCGAGGGGGACCGCCTGCTGGGCGCCGTCATGTACGGTGACACCGCTGATGGCGCATGGTTCTTTGCCCAGATCAAGGACGGCACCGACATTACCCCCCTGCGCGATACCCTGATCTTTGGCCCGGCGTTCCAGGGGGGTGCCCAATCGGACCCTTTGGCGGCCGTTGCAGCCTTGCCGTTTGATGCGGAGATTTGCGGCTGTAACGGCGTGTGCAAAGGCAAGATTGTCACGGCCATCCAAGGCGGGGCCACCACGCTGGACATGGTGCGCGCCACCACCAAGGCGTCGTCCAGTTGCGGCACCTGCACCGGGCTGGTCGAACAGGTCATGGCGCTGACCCTGGGCGATGCGTTCAAGGCCAACACCAACCCACCGATGTGCAAATGCACCGATCACACGCATGAGGACGTGCGGCGGCTGATCAAGGCATCGGCGCTGAAATCGATTCCCGCCGTGATGCAGGAACTGGGCTGGCGCAGCCCCGGTGGTTGCGCCTCCTGCCGCCCGGCGCTGAACTACTATCTGATTGCCGACTGGCCGACCGAATACACCGATGACCGCCAGTCGCGTTTCGTCAACGAACGCAACCACGCCAACATCCAAAAGGACGGCACCTATTCCGTCGTGCCGCGCATGTGGGGCGGCGTCACCACCCCCGCCGAACTGCGCGCCATCGCGGACGCCGCCGACAAATACAACGTGCCGATGATCAAGGTCACCGGCGGCCAGCGCATCGACCTTTTGGGCGTGCAAAAACAGGACCTGCCCGCCATCTGGGCCGATTTCAACGCCGCTGGCATGGTCTCGGGCCACGCCTATGCCAAGGGCCTGCGCACCGTCAAAACCTGCGTGGGAACCGAGTTTTGCCGCTTTGGCACGCAGGATTCGACCGGTCTGGGCATCAAACTGGAAAAACTGCTCTGGGGGTCATGGACGCCTGCCAAGGTCAAACTGGGCGTGTCCGGCTGCCCGCGCAACTGCGCCGAGGCGACGTGCAAGGATATCGGCATCGTCTGTGTGGACAGCGGTTATGAAATCTCGGTTGCCGGGGCCGCAGGCATGGACGTGCGCGAAACCGTGCCCCTGTGCAAGGTCGCAACCGAGGCCGAGGTGATGGAAACCGTCGCGGCATTTACCCAGCTTTACCGCGAACATGCCCGGTATCTGCACCGCATCTACAAATGGGTGGACAAGGTGGGGCTGGGTTGGTGTCAGGCGCAAATCGCCGATCCGGACAACCGCCGCGCCCTTTATGACCGCTTCATGCTTAGCCAGTCCATCTATCAGGTCGATCCATGGGCCGAACATGCCGCCTCCAAGGAACACGCAAAATGGGCCGCCTTGGCCGATCTGACACTGGAGGCCGCGGAATGACCCTGCTGGATATTGGCGCATTGACCGACATTCCCCGGCAGGGCGCGCGGGTCGTGAAAACGGCGCAGGGCTGTGTCGCGGTGTTTCGCACCGCCGATGATCAGGTCTTTGCCACCGCAGACCGCTGCCCCCACAAGAGCGGCCCCCTGTCCGAGGGGATCGTGCACGGCACATCGGTCACCTGCCCCCTGCACAACTGGGTGTTTTCGCTGGAAACCGGACAGGCGCAGGGGGCCGACAGCGGGGCCATCGCGACCTATCCGATCCGGGTGGAACTGGGCCGCCTTTTGTTGGATATCCGCCGTCTGGCGGGCCGGGTGGCCGCGTGACCCTTCGCACCACCTGCCCCTATTGCGGTGTCGGTTGCGGCGTTCTGGCCACCCGCACCGCAACTGGCCTGACCGTCACTGGCGACCCCGACCATCCGGCCAACAGGGGGCGCCTGTGTTCCAAGGGCAGCGCATTGGGCGAAACCGTGGGGCTGGAGGGGCGCCTGCTGGCCCCTCGCGTCTATGGTCAGGATGTGCCGTGGGACGCCGCCCTGGGGTTGGTGGCGCGGCGGTTTCAAAAGGTCATCGCCGAACATGGGCCGGATGCCGTGGCGTTCTACGTCTCGGGCCAACTGCTGACCGAAGATTACTATGTCGCCAACAAACTGATGAAGGGGTTTATCGGCTCCGCCAATATCGACACCAATTCGCGGCTATGCATGGCCTCATCAGTCGCAGGCCACCGCCGCGCCTTTGGTTCTGACACCGTGCCGGGGCTGTATGAGGATCTTGAACTGGCCGACCTTGTCGTGCTGACCGGGTCCAACCTGGCGTGGTGCCACCCGGTCTTGTACCAGCGCCTTGCCGCCGCCAAGGCCGCCCG